>NZ_JAYUPA010000165.1:0-6075 GCF_043760365.1 Armatimonas sp. | reverse complement strand
CACCGATACGCTTTGGTGACCGCCCCAAGATCGAGGCTATCCTAGACCGCGCCGCCCCCAGCCGCTATGGCGTCAAGTCTCTGATCCATGCTATCGTGGAAAGTGAGCTCTTCCAGAACAAATAAATGCCGACAAATACGCCCATGAAAAATGTCTATATCTCCACTCTGCGCCCTCTCTCCCGCCGCCATCTGCTTCGAGGAACGGGTATCTTGCTCGGTCTGCCGCTCTTGGAGGCGATGCAGCCCGCGTTTGCCCGCGCTACCGCGCCTGCGCCACCCCGTCGTTTTCTGGGCATCTGCAATAATCTAGGGCTGCTCCCGGAGAAGTTCTTCCCGGATGCTACCCAGACCGGGCGTGGCTACGCGCTCTCGCCGTATTTGGAGCATCTCAAAGACTATCGCGACGAGTTCACGGTTCTTAGCGGTGTCTGGCACCCGGACGTGGACGGGGGGCATCCGGCGGACAACTGCTTTCTGACGGCAGCGCCGCACCCGGGCAGTGGTGGTTTTCGCAACACGATCTCCCTGGATCAGTTTATCGCCGAGCGCTTGGGGCACTTAACACGGTTTCCGTCGCTGACTCTGGGGGTCAATGTCCAACAAGGCGCACGCAGCCTCTCCTGGACGGGCGGGGGTGTGCTGATTCCCTGCGAGGAGAAACCCTCCCAGGTCTTCAAGAAGCTCTTTTTGCGCGGCTCAGACGAGGAGATCAAGGAACAGATGCGGCGGCTCGCTCTCGGGCAGAGCATCATGGATAGCATTGCCGAGCAGACCCGTGGCCTCCAGAAGGGGATCGGTGCCCGCGACAAAGAGCGGCTCGATCAGTACCTCACGGGCGTGCGGGATTTAGAGAAACGCCTTGCCATGGCCGCGGAGTGGGAGACAAAGCCCAAGCCTGTGGTGAAAGAGAAGCCGCCGCTCGACCCCGCCGATCCTCGGGAGTACATGGACAAAGTGCGCCTCCTCTACGACATGGCGCGTCTTGCCTTCGAGACCGACTCCACCCGCGCGATCACGCTCCTGCTCGATAGTGTTAACTCTCCCGCGATCCAAGTGGGGGGGCAGGCTGTCAGTGATGGCTACCATAACCTCTCGCACCACGGCAAGACCCCGACCAAGCTCGCGCAGCTTGAGCGGATTGATCGTGAGCACATGAAGCTGCTTCATCAGCTCTTTGGCGACCTGAAAGCGCGCAAAGAAGACGGTGAGAGCCTGCTGGATCGGACAATGATTCTTTATGGGAGCAACTTGGGCAATGCCAACACGCATGTCACGACGAACCTGCCTGTACTCTTTGCCGGGGGAGGCTTCAAACACGGCCAGCACCTGGGCTTCGACCGGGAGCGCAACTACCCACTGCCGAATCTTTTTGTCAATGTTTTGCAGCGCTTTGGGCTTGAAGCGGATCGCTTTGCCACGAGTACGGGGACACTGCGTGGTCTCGAAGTGGCGTGATTCTCTGGGCAGACAGGGCCGTGATAGAATAAATTCGATGATGCGCGACGGTTGATTTTGCAACCGCCGCGCGTTTTTTCACATCTTAGGGAGCGAGGGTACGAATCGGTATGTTGCTGGGGACGCAGCGAGTAAACGCACAGGGGCACTTGGAGATCGGGGGGTGCGACACGCTCGCACTGGCCGAGGAGTTTGGCACGCCACTCTACGTGATGGACGAGGCGCTGATCCGTCAGAACTGTCGCCGCTTCACACAGGTTTTTACCGAGCGCTACCCGGGCGAGGTCGAGGTCTCGTTTGCGGGGAAAGCATTCCTGACAATGGCGATGGTGCGCCTTGTGGAACAAGAAGGACTCGCACTCGATGTGGCATCGGGCGGCGAGCTCTACACCGCGCTTAAAGCGGGCTTTCCTGCGGAGAGGATTCTCTACCACGGCAACTTCAAGAGCGACGAAGAGCTTCAGCTCGGCGTCGAAGCCGGAGTGGGGCACGTTGTGGTAGACAATCCCTACGAGCTGCGGCGCCTCTCGGAGCTGGCGGCGGCGCAGGGCAAGACCCAGCCGATTTTGCTGCGGGTGACGCCTGGAATTGATCCCCATACCCACGCCAAGATCTCCACCGGCCAGGAAGACAGCAAGTTCGGTATCAGTGTCGCCTCAGGGCTGGCGCTTGCCACGGTCAAAGATGCTCTCTCGCTGCCGGGCATTGACTTCCGGGGAATCCACTGCCATATCGGCTCGCAGCTCCTCGACAGCCACACCCACGAAGATGCCGCGGAGATCATGGTAAGCTTTCTGGCCGAGATTCGCGCCGCGACGGGCTTTGTCTGCGCCGAGCTGGATATCGGAGGCGGCCTGGGCGTGCGCTACCTGCCCAGCCACAACCCGCCCACCTACGAGGAGTTCGCGGACTCCGTGGTGGCCGCCGTGGTGGGAGCACTGAATAAATATGACTTGCCTACCCCGCGCCTGATGCTGGAGCCAGGCCGTGCGCTGGTCGCCGAAGCTGGGACGACCCTCTACACCGTGGGGCCAATCAAGCAGATCGAGCTAGCGGAGCGCACCAAGACATTTGTCTCGGTAGATGGTGGCCTCTCGGACAACCCGCGTCCGGTGATGTACGATGCCCGGTACTCCGTACTGGTGGCTGGGCGCGCGGCGCAAGCAAAAGACAAGGTCGTGACGGTCTCTGGCAAGCACTGCGAGACCGACACACTCTTCCCAGAGATCGCGCTAGGAGAGATTCACTCCGGTGACATCCTCGCGGTGCAGACCACCGGAGCCTACAATCACGGTATGGCAAGTAACTACAACCGTTTCCGCCGACCTGCCGTGGTCTTTGTTCAGAGCGGACAGGCCGATGTTGTCTGGGAGCGGGAGAGCTACGACGATTTGCTGCGACAGGAGCGGCTCCCGCAGCGTTTTTGGGAGAGTTAAAAAATGAAAGAGTTTCTGCTTCACACACTGCACTCTGTTGGGCTGTCCGAGCAAGCCCTGCCCTGGTGGTTCTGGCTGATGATGCTTATCGGGATCATCTCCTCAACCGTTGTCCATGAGTTTGGTCACGCCTGGATGGCAGACAAGCTAGGCGACCCGGGACCGCGCGAGCAGCACCGGCTCACTCTCAACCCTGTCGCGCACTTCGATCCTCTGGGATTTACCCTGATGGTAGTGACGACATTTTTGAAGATGCCGCTTGGCTGGGGCAAGCCAGTCAAGACCGATCCGGATAAGTTCACGGTAGTGGGCCGGCGGGCAGGAATGGCGCTGGTGGCGATCGCCGGGCCGCTGATGAACCTGCTCTTAGCCTTTCTCCTCTCGTTTATCGTCCGACTGGCATTTGGCGGGAGCCTGGGGAGCCTGCCGTCGTGGTTTGAGTATGTCTTTATCGGCATGATTATCTCCACGCTGATCAATATCCTGGTCTTTGCTGAGAACTTGATCCCCGTGCACCCGATGGATGCCTCTCATGTGGTCGCTGCGCTCCTGCCTGAAGGTCTGGGCCGAGTCTATGTGGCTTTCATGCAGAAATTTGGCTTTTTTGTGCTGCTGGCACTCTCGTACTTCGAGGTGATCGGAGCCTTCCTCCTGCCGATTGTTAAGTTCTTCATCCGCCTGCTGTTGCCCATGCTGCCCGTCGGCTAAATTTCCTCGAAATGCAAAAAAAACGACTGCTCTCAGGGATGCAGCCGACCGGTGGTGGGCGGCTGCATCTGGGTAACTATGAAGGCGCACTCAAGCCCTGGACAAGGCTCCAGGACGACTACGAGATGTTCTGCTTCGTCGCTGACTGGCACGCCTTTACCACGCTCACCGCCGCTCCCACGGATATCGCCGCCGCAAGCCGGGAGGTGGTGCTCGACTACCTCTCCGCAGGGCTCGACCCTGAAAAATGTGCGATCTTTCGCCAGAGCCAGGTTCCCCAGCACGCAGAGCTGGCTGTGCTCCTCGGAATGGTGACACCTGTTTCCTGGCTGGAGCGTGTTCCCACCTACAAAGAGAAGCGTGAGTTTGTGAGCGAGGGGGGCGGAGACTCGGGGCCGAGCTTTGGGCTACTTGGCTACCCCGTGCTCCAGACCGCCGATATTATTGTCTACCGTGCGCATGTTGTGCCGGTGGGAAAAGACCAGGCACCACACCTAGAGATCAGCCGCGAGATCGCCCGGCGCTTCAACCATCTGGTGGGCGAGGAGATCTTCCCTGTTCCCGATGCGCTGATCTCTGAAGCCACCGGCGTCCTGCCCGGGCTCGATGCCGATGAGAGCGGGCAGCTTCGTAAGATGAGCAAGAGCTACAACAACTGCATCTACCTTACCCATACGCCAGACGAAGTTGTGACGCGTCTCAAAACGGCTTTTACCACCCCCACCAAGATCCGCAAAGATGATCCGGGAGTGCCCGAGGGCTGCGCGGTTTGTCAGCTTCGCAAGCTCTACGACCCGGTGGGCTTCCAGCCACAGTGGGACGAGTGCCGCTCGGGAGCACGGGGCTGTGTGCAGAGTAAGCGCGAGACCGCCGAGATTCTCAACGCCATGCTGGACCCCATCCGCCAGCGTCGCGCCCTCTACGAAAACGACCCGGCGGAGCTGGATCGCTTGCTCAAACGTGGTGCGGAAAAAGCGACGGAGGTGGCTGAGGAGACTCTCCAGCAAGTCCGACGTGCGCTGCGCCTCACCTGATAGCAACTTTTTAGTGCGTAGGTTCTGTTTTTTAGCGCGTAGGGCCTGCAAACAAACTACGTCCTCCGCCGTTTTGCAGGGCGGGAATATTGGGGCTGGACGGAAGGGGCGGAGTCTTGCGGAGCTGCTCCGCCATTGTCAGGAGCGCTGAGGCACGACTCTGCGGGAACTTGATCCGGCGGATACTCTCCCAGGCATCCGCGCTTTTTCCAATACGAGTCTGCTCACGTGCGAGCTGCTCCAGGAGATCTCCAGAAATCGTGTACCCCTTGCCTGGCTGGGTGCCCTCGCGCTGAAGAGTCTGCACCCTCTCTTGGTAGGCGGAATCGTTGCCATTAAGCGCCTGAAGCCCGGTCAATCGAACGTGCAGATCATTTCTGAGTAGCGGAATCGTCACTTCTTGAAGAAGCTTGATGAGAACAGGTTCTAAAGCGAGCAGAATCTCTGGGTTGCCCAGACGCCTGGCAAGCTCTTGAGCAAAGAGAGCCTCCTGTGCCTTATGACTCGGTTTTTCAATCCGTTCAAGCTGGCCCAGTGCCTTTTTCAGAGCCACAAGACTTGCCTGTTTCGTGCCCTTCTCCAGAGCATCTTCCGCCTGGAGAAGGCTCTGGTGGCACTGGAAGGCGGAGTTATTTTCGAGCGTGATCAGACGGGCAAGTAAGTTCTGCCGTCCGTGCTTTCGGAAAAGAGTGGCCAGGCTGGACGTGAAGATACTCTCCTCTGCCGCCCCGCTGAGCTCGCTCAGGAACTGCTCCAAAAGGCGGTCTTGGTAGGGGCCAGGACGCATTCCCACCAGACGGTTCAAGCTGCGGCTCAGGTGGTTTATCGAGGCGTGCCCACTGGTAACGGTGCCGCCGATAGGGGGCATCAGGATCGGCTGGTGCGCGGCGATCGCTTGCTGGATCTGACGCTGGTAGAGGGAGCTGGTGAGGGGGCGAGCGGCTTTCTGGATCAGCTCGCTATCGCCACTCTGGTAGGCTAGCATAACGATTGCCGTGAGCTCAGGGTCGAAGTCTTTACTTGGTGAGAGGTTTGCCAGGGCGGCGAGAAGTCGTGTGCGTAGCTCCCGCTTTACGGAAGCAGGGAGTGCTTCCTGCAAAGTGGGGAAGGACTCTGACTGCGAGAAAATCACGCTTGGGTAGGTTGTTCCGCCCCAGTGAAGACAGGCAAGAGTCCGTACTTTATCGGTTGCGTTCTGTTGTTCGGTGCCCCTCACCGCCCTCATCGGATCCCCCAGGTAGAACTGAAGAACAATCGCTCCATGGTAGCTCTCGGAGCGTCCTCCTTCCGGGCCGCGCATCAAGGCAAACTCTAGGCGGGGCAGAAGCGCTTTCTTGAGTGCTAATTTGGGCCCTTTATCTAGCAGAACCACGACCAGGCGCGGAGTTAAAAAGATATCCGGACTCTGTAGACGGCGGGTTTCCAGAGAAGTCAGCGTTG
>NZ_JAYUPA010000164.1:0-2179 GCF_043760365.1 Armatimonas sp. | reverse complement strand
CACAGATGTTGTTGCCCGTAGCGCTTCGGGGACGGTATTACCTCCCGACTTGAAGAGAACACGCCCCATGGGCTCTAGGGTCACCGACCCATCGGTTTCGAGGAGAGTTTGCACGTCCGCACCAATGTGACGTGCAACCAACAGAGCACCATGAGCAAAGCCAGTTTCGGTCTCCGCCATGGAGTCCTCCCACCAGGATGGCAGAGCGGCTTCTCTGACAAAATGCCTTGGGAACCCTGCCGCCGCCAAGCGCTGGTACAGCGTGTCCATCCGTGGAACTGTCTTTTGTTTTACTGTACTCATAGATTTAGTTACTCATTCTATCGTTTTGAAAGCGGAACCTGGAAAACAGAGGGATAGGCTGCATCAGGTTCGCCGCGTTTCTTGATCGCCAAATAGCAACACGGTCGCGCAGCCAAAGTAGTGACGGATCGCGAGTTCAAGACGCAAAACTGCTGAGTGGCTCTCGTCTTCCAAGAACTCGTGGAGTGGTGTTTCAAACTGAAGCTGGCTTCGTTCATCCCAATTCAATTCACGAACTAAGCCCAGAGTGCTGTCGAGAAGCTGGCGTGGTGTTCGATGGAACTCCTGGGAGAAGCCCTCCAGGAACACAGGGCTTGTCTGGGCATCTTCGATCCGAAGGGGCTCAGAGCAACGATAGACCTGCGTACCGGATCGATTATAGACGATATAGTGCTGCTCCTCATCTGGCATCGGTCCAACAGATATAGGGCGCACCCAAAGCGACTGACGAGGAAGATCTCCCGTAACGTGCGCTGAGGTAAGCTCTTCCGTTGTCTGAATTCGCGGGGCGACATAGAAGACCAGCGAGTGCATGTAGTTCAGACGCAGTAGTGCGTCGTGCTGTGCTGATTTCTTCCCCGGCCAAATCTTGAAGCGGAAGAAAGGAGGCTCCAGAACCTCACTTCCGATGGCAGTGCCACGCTGCATGCGTTCGCAGACTTTGAACTGCAAGAACAAGGGCTGGCAGGGAGTAAAGTCTAAGCGGGCATCGTAGCCATGCTTTCCTTCTTCGCGAGTTGTGGGGAGGATCGGCAGGAGCCGCTTCCCCTTAGGCGTGAAACTTCTCTGGAGGCTGTCCAGCAAGGCAAAGGCGTAGGTGAACTCGTTGAACTCGACGTTCACTTGCCTGATCCCTTTAAGAAACCACGAAGCTCCAGTTCCTGGTAGATCGCAGCGGTGTACTGTGGGCTAAAGGCGGCGCGGTTGGGCTTCCACTTCGCGATATCGGCCTGGACTTCCGCCGTGGTTGCAGCCCGCTCCATGCGGCGCAGGTCAAACCAGGATTTGTGAACGGTGGTCCACTGCTCGGATTTGACCGTCTTGCTGTCGTCGAGGGGGAGGAGCTCGTGGTCAAGGTTGGGCTCTTCCTCGCCGAGTAGCTCTAGGGCGCGAGCTACGGCTTCATCGGCGTTGGGGCCAAGCTCGAAGCGAACGGTGAGCTCATCATCGGCGCGTTCGGGCGCTCCTTGCTGAAGCCAGCCATGACGAACGGCGAGTAGCTCGGCTTGCTGTACTTGCTCGGTGTACGGGCCTTTCTTGTCGCGTCGGAAGCTGAGGCTGAGTATAGGAGTGCCCTTGGCTTTCCCCGCCTGAAACATCTCCTGAATGAAGTAGAGGTGCTTAACGAGCCGAACACGTTGGTAGGTGCGTGGCATGGTGAAGCGCGGGCGAGCGGGGTAGCGCCGGAGCCGGTTGAGCCGCTCGGGGGTGCTGGCACGCATGACGAGGTAGGTGGCGAGAAGTGCGGCTCGCTCCAGAATCTCGGCTTCGCGCAGGGGAGTTTGTGGCGGCGTGGCTTGCGCGGTGTGATCCTCAATGAGCTGCTCGACAAAAAGGTCGTCAGTGGTGAGCTGCCCGTAGGCCGCGCTCTCCTCACGCGCCTTCTTTGCCCGTTTCACCTTTGCCTCCTGGACGGCTTCTTCCTTCAGCGTCGGGACAATCTCGGCTTCGTCGGCTTCTTCCTGCGCGTGGCGCTCGTGGTTGAGTTTTAGGAGTCGGCGCAGGACTTCGCCTTTCGCGTCCGGGTGGAGCGTGTAGCGCGTCTCTTTGCCGTCGCCGTAGAACCCTTGGCGCAGGTCGAGATCGCTCCAGCCGTAGGCGTCGCGGACGGCAATGTCCATCTCAGTGTGGAGACGGCGGAGTTCTTCGATGTCAG
>NZ_JAYUPA010000163.1:0-6082 GCF_043760365.1 Armatimonas sp. | reverse complement strand
CGACTGCCGAGCAGCGCAAGAGTGACAGCGAATTTATCTGCTACCAGGCCCAGCACCCGCCGCTGTTCTTTCTGCTCTCCGTGCCACTCTGGAAAGCCTTTGGTAATCAGAGCGTGCTTTTCTGGACTCTCTGGCGCGGGCTGTGCGTCCTGCTGGGGGCAGTGGCCATTGCGCTGGCGGCAAAAGCGGCGCGGCTGGTTTTGCCGGAGAGTAAGCTAGTGGCACTGTGTGCTGCGCCACTCATGGCCTTTGTCCCGATCTTCAACCACCTGATGGGCCATGTCTCCAACGAGCCGCTGGCGATGGTGCTCGGTGCCTGGAGCTGGCTGAAAGTGGTACGCCTCTGCCGCGAGGGGCGCGTGCCGAACACCAAGCAAGCACTCTTGATTGGCTTCGTCCTTGGGCTGGCGCTCCTCACCCGCCTGACGTCGGTGATCTGGTGCTTGGCAGCAGGAATTGCGTTGGGGATGACGTTCAAGAAGCAGGCGCTCAAGCCGCTGGCAATCGCGCTCGGACTCGCGTTTGTTGTCTTCTCGCCGTGGCTGCTACACAATCTCACGAACTACGGCAAGCCGCTGATCCGGCCTTTCGATAACCCGCTGCTGGCCAGCGGCGCAACCGTGGCGGACTTTCTGGGCACGGGGATTCGCCCGCAAGGCTCCCCGACGCAGTTTACGCCGCTGATCACCGTGCTCTTCTGGGCCGCGACGGGCTGGACACCGTTCTGGCTGATCGGTAGTCTGCTTCCCGGCAGCTACGATGGCATGGTGCAGAACGCGGCGTACTTGCTCTTGGTGGACTTGGCGATTGGCCTCACGCTTTTCTGGAACGCGTCGCAGGTGCGCCGCAAGCTGGCCCCAAGTGACTCCGTGATTCGTGCGGCGCTCTGGGCGGCGGGCAGTGTGTTGCTGTTTTTGATCGCGGCGGTGCTTCAGCAGATGCTGTTTGTGGACTGGAATGTCTTGCAGTCGTCGGGGCGCTACTTCACCGCCGCCGCGCCGCTCCTGGTGCTCTTGCTGCTCACGGCGCTGGAGGCCGTCACGCGCAAGCTGCCCACAAGCGCCAAGCTTGCCGTGGGGGGCGTCGCGGTGCTGGCGCTTTTTCTGGCGAGCCTGCACACCACGAGCTTGGTGCGTCAGTTCTACGTCGGCAACCCGACCCAAAAGAAGTGGCAGCGCATCGCTCCGGCAGGTTCCGGGCGTGCCTACATCGTCTCCGACACCGACGAATAAACCCACCCGCTCTGCGGCGTAGGGAGCGGGGCTAACGGCGGTAGTCGGTGGGGACGCGGCCTCGGATGAGATCACCGGTGGCGCTTCCGGCGGCAAAGAGGCGTGTTGCTAGTGCGTACCAGGCTTTGGCATCGGCGTCACACTCTGCGGCAAAGTCCGCGAGGTTCTCGGCGGCCTTGCGCCAGGCGACTTTTGCGGCGGAGGTCTGGGCTTCGAGGGTGCGGCAGCTCTCGATGGCGGCGGCGAGCTTGGGCTGGGTGAGCTCGGGGGTGGGGTTAAAGCTTACGGCGAGCTGCTTCCAGGCATCGCTGACGGCCTGGGCGCGGGCGAGCACCTGCGGGCGGCCTTGGGGCGTGCCGGGGAGCTTTGCCAGTGCCTCCGTGTGAGCGGCATTGCCCCGCAGAGCGACTTTTAAGAGAGCGAGCGACTGCATCGTGCGGCGCTCTAAACCGTTGTAGGCGGCGTTGCGCTGCGTGCGCGTATCGTGCTCGGCTTGTTCGGTGGCGCTCTCGGCCTGCTCGTGCTGCGTAAACTCGGCGAGGTCGGTGTCCCACTGCGCGACACTCTTCTCTTCCCAGAGCCACTCCGAGGCAATCGCCTCTTGTACATCGCGGGTGGCTTGCACGCGGTTCTTAATGGCAGTGATGTCCATTGTCGGTTCTCCTTGCGTCTATTATAGAGGTTTTGGTTGGGAGCAACAAGGTGACTTTTTGGTGCACGGGTTCGCCTTGTGTGGGCACAAATCCACGCCCTCAGGGCATGGGTTTGCCTCTCATGGGCATGGGTTTACGCCTTGCAAACACGAGTTTCGTAGGTTTCTTGAGAGGTTCGCCTTGCGTGTGCCTGGGTTCGTAGCTTTTTGCCATCTCCCCCGTCCTCGTTCCTCGTCCACCCCCTCTTCCCCTTGTCGCTCGTGCCTCGCTGGGAAGAGGGGCAGCACTCTAAGGTGCAGGGAGATGCAGCCTCTCTTCCCGCGACGAAGGAGCAGACAGGGGAAGAGAGGTGGGTGAGTTCCACGAACCCGGAGAGATGGCCAAAGCCTACTCATCAGTGGTGGCGAGGAAGTCTTTCACTCTCTTGCGGAGCTGCTCTGGGGTTTGGGTGCGTACCTGCTCATTGGTCAGGCGCAGGAGGCGCAGGCTGTGCTCCTGAAGAAGAGCGGCGCGGCTCTGGTCTTTAAGGCGAACCTCGGGCAGGTCGTGGATACTCCCGTCCACCTCGATGATAAGCCGGGCTTGGGCACAGTAGAAGTCCACGATATAGACACCGATAACATACTGCCGCAGGAAGCGCAGTGCGTCACAGCGATCATAGCGCAACGCCTCCCAGAGTCTTTTCTCCGACTCGGTGGGGCTGTTTCGGAGAGCACGTGACCGATCCCGCAGGTGAATCAGGCAGCGTCGTTTAACGTCGTTTTTTTGCATCTCACCTGTAGAACGGTTGAGAAGTGGCAAATCTGATAAACCGGGACAAGTATTTTTTCGCCCTCTCTGGCTTTGGTGCCATCTCTCCGCCTTCGCTTTTTTCCATCTCTCCGCCTTCGCACGGCTCAGGCACCTCTCTTCCCCGATGGCTCGTGCCTCGCCGGGAAGAAAGGCTGGTGCATCTCCCCGCTTTGTTCGTCCCTCACTGCGCTGCCCCTCTTCCCAGCGAGGCACGAGCGGCAGGGGGAAGAGGGGGTAGGGGGAGATGGCGCGAAGCGGCGGGGGAGATGGCCCCAAAGCCAACCTACGCCTTGCGCTGCCCTCGCCGAGCAAGCCCGAGAAGCGTTGGAGAGCCTGCCCGAAGTCTCGGTTGCCGAAACGCCCGTTGCCGCAACCGCCCCGATTGTCCACTCGCTGCCAGTGGCGTTCTCCCGCATTGTCTTCGCCTCTCTCGCCGAGCTTCCCTTGCCCGCGCTGATCCTGCCGACCCTGCGCCGCGCTCTCACCGATGCGCCACCCGCCGCCGATCCGCTGGCACAGATCGTGGCGACAATCAACGCCATCCAGGGCCGCGTGCTGATCTTGCTGGACAATTTAGAGCACCTGCTACCCACCGAGAACAAAGACGAGGACAGCGACGACGAGGAGAAATCCCACTTTGGCCCCGCGCGGATCGTGCGGCAGCTTTTGGAGTCGTGCCCCGATTTGGTAGTTCTCGCCACGTCGCGCCAGCCGCTTGGCGTGGAAGGGGAGCAACAGGTTGCTGTCGAGCCGCTGGTGGGCGCGACCGGCGTGGAGCTTTTCGTGGACCGCGCCCGCGCCGTCCGCCCCGACTTCACACTGCACGCCGGGAACAAAGCCGAGATCGAGGCGATCTGCACGCTACTGGACGGCTTGCCGCTTGCCATCGAGCTTGCGGCGGCGTGGGTGCGCGTTCTGACACTGAAAGAGCTTCGCGAGCGTCTTGAGAAAGAAGTGCTCTGGCTGGAAGGCCGTCGCCGCGATCTCAACCCGCGCCAGAAGAGCTTAGAGGCGACGCTGTGCTGGAGCTGGCAGCTTCTCAGTGTGGAGCAGAAGCGCCTGCTCAGCGCCCTCTCGGTGTTTCGCGGTGGCTGGACACTGGATGCCATTGAGTCTGTGCACCGCTCGCCCGACACGCTGGACTTGCTCTACAACCTCGTGGACAAGTCGCTCGTCGTGGTAGAGCAGACGTCCGTCTCCACCCGCTTTCGTTTACTGGAGACCATTCGCCAGTTTGCCCACGAGCGCCTTGAAGAGAGCGGGGAGCAAGGGAGCGTCCAGGCAAACCACTTAGTCTATTTTAAGTTCTTTGCGGAGACGTTAGCTCCCAAGCTCGTTGGTTTTGAGCAGAAACACTGGTACGAGCGGCTGGAGCAAGAGAATGGCAACTTTCGCGCGGCACTTGCGTTTGGCACAACCCACCGTGGTTTTGCGGAGACTACTCAGGCTCTCGCAGGGGCTCTGATGAAGTTCTGGTGGATTCGTGGCTATATCTCTGAGGGGCGTGACTGGTACGAGAAAGTGCTCCACCTCCCCGGAGGTCAGGCGCAGACCCATGCCCGCGCCGAGGCGCTCTACGGAGCCGGTGCGCTGGCGAACTTCCAGGCAGACTACGGCACGGCGGAGCGCTACAATCAGCAAAGCCTGACGATTCGTCGCCTACAGGATAATAAGCAAGGCATAGCCAGCTCGCTTCATGCGATGGGAAACACGGCCTTTGACCAGAAGCACTACAGGGCGGCACGGGCGTTTTACGAAGAAGGCTTGAGTCTTCGGCGCGAGCTGGGCGAGCTCAGCGGAGTCTCTACCTTGCTCAATAACCTGGGTAATATCGCCGTGGTGCTGCACGACCTTACCTTGGCGCAACAATTCCATCACGAGAGCTTGGCGCTTAAACAAACGCTCGGCGATCGGCTTGGCATGGCAAACTCTTTTTCCAACCTGGCGACAATTGCCACTGAGCAGGGCGACTACCCTGCTGCTAAGAAGCTCTGCCAGCAGGCGCTACACCTGCATCAGGAGCTAGGGGATAGCCCGGTTTTTGCCGGCTGTCTCCAGGGCTGTGCCCACCTTGCTCTTTGCGAGAACCAAGTGCACCAGGCGGCAATGCTTTTCGGAGCAGCGAGCCGGCTACGAGAAGAAATCGGCCTGACGCTCTCTCTCCATCAGGAAGAAAACTACCAGCAACAGTGTGATCGCGTCCGCGAAACGCTCGGCAGGGGAGCCTTCGAGGCCGCTTGGCAGGAAGGCCGTCAGCTCTCGCGAGAGGATGTTTTTGCGCTTGTGCTGCGCTGAAACGGTTTTTCAAAGAGCCGCCACGACACCCACGCTGCCCCAAGAACCAGCGGCAGGCCCAGCCCGAGAAGCGCAAGGGTTTGTAGCTCCTGCGACGCGGCAGGCAGGAGCGGCTTGACCACTTTCTTGGCGAGCATCTCCAGAATCGGGAAGTGGATCAGGTAGATCGAGTAGGCGATAGTGCCGCAGAACACCACCGGGCGCAGAGTGAGTAGCCTTGGCAGCCTATGGTGCCAGAGCGCCAAACACGCCGCCGTCAGAATCCCCATCGCTGGATCAATCACGGGAAACGCGCGGGCCAGATCGGCCTCGGCGCTCTCCATCGGGAAGACAAAGAGCAGGCCAACCAGCAAGACACCAGATAGCAGCGCGAGCACCAGAACCATAAGGCGCTTTTGCTCGCCGTCCCAGCGCGAGGTGAGCTTGCCTGCACAGACACCGATGCCGAAGAGAAACACATACCAGGGGCACGTGTGGCCCAGCTCCGCGACACTCTTTCCTGAGAGTATAAAAATACGCGTGAGGCCGTAGCCAATAATGGCGGTTGTGGCCAGCACCAGGGCAGTGCCACGTGGCTTGGCAAGCAGGCAGAGGAGCACTGGGAAGAGAAAGTAGATCTTCCACTCCACCGCGACGCTCCAGAGCGGCTGGTTGAAGGCAACAATTGTCTCCGGGAAGACATCTTGCAGGAGAAGTCCGTGTAGCCCGAGGGCGCGGAAGTCCAGTGGGCCACCATTCCAATAGAGCGTGTGCGCCACCGACGCGGCTAAGATAGCCAAGTAGGCCGGAAGAATACGCCGAGCACGTTTCAAATAGAACACTTTTGCAGCAGTGGCCTTTTCCGGGAGCGCCAGGCAGAACCCCGAGAGCACGATAAAGACATCCACGGCCAAGTGGCCGTAGAGCAGGCCGTCGGCTAGGCTGTTCTTGGCACGGATCGGGAAGGCTTGGGCGCAGAGAAGAAACGCATGATGGGCGACCACATACAATGCAGCCAGGCCGCGCAGGCCGTCGAGATGGGGAAAATAGGCTCTCACAATTCTCTCAAGTATACGCGAAAATCGCTTGCGGGGCTTAGGGAAGCGTGATAATATTCAACCCGCGTCGCCG
>NZ_JAYUPA010000162.1:0-6089 GCF_043760365.1 Armatimonas sp. | reverse complement strand
CATGGCTGAGTTTGTGTACTTCAACGGGGAGTTTGTTCCCAAAGAGCAGGCGACTGTCCCCCTCTTCGACCACGGGTTTCTCTACGGCGACGGCGTCTTTGAGGGCATCCGGGTCTACAACGGTAACGTGTTTGAGCTGCCAGCGCACGCGGCGCGACTGCTCGCGGGTGCCCGTGCGCTTGGGTTCCCTCTCGGAGAGCTTGACGAGGCGAAAGCCAGCGAAGCGATTCTGGCGATTTGCCGCAAGAACGACCACCAGAACGGCTACATCCGGGTGAACCTGACACGCGGCACCGGGCTGGGGCTCGACCCGGAGCACCTGGAGCCAAAAGTCAACTTCATGATCGCCACGCGCCAGCTCGCGCTTTATGGTTCGGAGCTGTACGAAAAGGGCCTCCGCATGATCACCTGCTCCACAAGGGTGCCGTCGCCCGATGCCATTGACCCACGGATCAAATGCACTGGCAAGTACATCAACAATATTCTCGCTAAAATGGAAGCCAACCGGGTCGGAGCGGGTGAGGGCATCATGCTCAACCAGCAGGGCTACGTTGCGGAGGCCACCGGCGACAATGTGTTTATCCTAAGAGACGGCGCTCTGTCCACCCCGCCGCCGTCGGCGGGCTGTCTGAAGGGCATCACGCGGGGGGTGGCCATCAAGCTGGCCCAGGAGCAGCTCGGGCTGAAGGTCGTTGAGGAGAACCTGACTCTCTTTGATCTCTACTCCGCCGACGAGTGCTTCCTCACCGGAACCGCCGCCGAGATCATTCCCGCCGTCTCGCTCGATGAGCGCCTGATCGGAGGCGGCAAGCCCGGCCCGGTCACCGCCCGGCTCGTCGAGGCGTTCCGCACCTACACCCAAACCACGGGTACGCCGATCTGATTAGCGGCGCTCGTCGCGGTGAAACTGGCAGACGGTCGTTGTGACCAGATCAAAGCCTCGTGGTGTCTGGGACTCGGCACGTCCAGAGGAGGCCAACTTGTCGGCATAGACAGCAAAGAGCGTGTTGCGATCCCGTTCGGTAATCGCGAGGGGAAGGTGGGCGCGGGCAAACATCACATCACTCACCTCGGGGCTGTGCCCATCCAGCCCGAGCGCATGCCCCAGCTCGTGTGCAAGAACCTGGGCCAGCAGCTCGTCACTCAGGCTCCCATCCACCAGAATCTTCGCCTTGACAATCTTGCTATCGCTGCGCTGGAAGGTGACAGTGGTGCTACCGATGATATCTCCACCGAGCGAGTCGGCGGGCACGGACTTCACCTCGATATCAAAATCGGTGCCCGTGGTGGGCGTGAATGTAAAGAACTCAGAAAAGTACGGCTCCCAGGAAGCCAGAGCGGTCTGGAACCGTGCGTCACTCTCCTGCCCTGCCACTAAATTAACCCGGTAGCGTAGCGCAAGCTTTGTCCACTGACGTCCTTCCCCGAGGGCATCACGGTAGTTGGGTTCGTACGGACGCGATGAGACGGGAGCGGGTGTGGGGGCTACGCTTCCGGCGGAGCATCCCGTAAGCACTCCAACACCCCCGAGCAAAAGAGCGGCGGGTATCCAAGCATAGAGAAGTTTCACAGTCTTAGTGATCGGCACTTTTTGCATAGTGGCCTACCGTAGTCCTACCAGTCCCTGCTTCGCAAGCAAGAATCTAGGCCAAGGGAGTCAGGATTCGTGCACAGTGCTCGCAGGAAACGAGCGTCTCCCCACGCCGCGCCGCACTGGCAGACTGCGAGTTGACACGGGTATGGCACGCCCCACAGGCATCATCCTCACCGATGCCGGAGCAAGCAACCCCGCCCCCGTTTTTCTTGCCACGCAGCGCCTCGTAGCGGGCCAGCAGGCTCTTGTCACTGATTTCGCGTTCGGCAGTATCGCGTGGTGCTTTTAGCCCCTCGAACTCCACCGTCAGCTCTTTGTGGCGTGCCTCGTAGCTGGCCCGGGTCTTCTTGAAGCGGCTGGCCTGGAGAAGCTGCTCTTTCTCCGCGTTCTCAGCGATTGCCACTGCCTCCGCCGCGGCGTCCATGGCGAGTAGAACCACTTCCTCGGCACTGTCTTTCTGGCGTACCAGCATGTCTAGCTCTTTCTGAAGATTTTCCAGGTCCCGGGAGCCGGTGACACTGCCACTGTAGAGGCGTTTTTCTTCGTGCTTGCGCTTGGTCTCGATAGTTTCCAGCTTCAGCTCGGCATCTTTCTGGTTTGTCTGCGCCTTTGTGGCTACCGCGCGCAACACCTCCGCTTCTTTCTTCCTGGTGTTGTAGAGCCCGAGAGCGGCTGAGCCATTGTCTGTTGCCGCAAGGGTTGCTCTTGCCTTGTCGATCTGCGAATCCACCACCTGCAGCGCCAGTAAGCTCAGCAGATCGTCGCGGAGAGGTTTACTCATAGTTTTCGCTTTCGCTTGGGGTTGTAGCGGCGCATCAGAAACGGCATCATTTGCTGGTACATACGAGCGCGCGCCCGTACGCCACGGAGAAGGCCGAGTTTAGCTTCTTTGGTGGGGTGGGAAACATCTTTAAGCACCACATCGGTCATGGGAAGCCCCTCGCCCATGACAAAGCTCGTGATCGCCAGCTCAACGCCATAGCGCGCATCGGCAAGACACGGAACGCTGAGAAAAACCTCCCGGCGGATGGCACGCTGGCCGGAGATATTGGGTGCGAGGATCTGTGCCAGTGTCGTCCAGAAGTTCCCGCCTCGGAAGACTCCCAGCGCCATCACTTTCTCGCCACTCTTCACCGGCGCGAGTAGGTTCTCCACATGGGCGATGCTCAGCCCGGTCAGATCCGCATCCAGAAAGAGCAATATATCCGCACCATCTGCTTCATCGGCACCGCGCTGCATCGCCGCACCCTTGCCCTGATTGGGTTCTTGCCGGATCACGCGCAGTTTTCCCACCAAACAGGCAGAGTGCTGGTTTGCCACAGAAAACGTATCATCAGTGGAACCATCGTCCACGGCGATAATACCGTCCACCGATGGCGCGGCGGCAAGCACGTCCAAAACGGGCAAGATCCGTCGGCCTTCGTTGTAGGCAGGCACAATCGCGACAACCCTCACGGGGCTTTGTAGGTTCCCTTCCGGTAGTTAACGGCGCGGCGCAGCGCGGCGTCAATGCGCTTACTTGTCATGGGGTGGGATGAGAGAAACTGATCAAGCCTTCCGCCCCCGCCCCCGCCGGTCTTGGCCTGCATCTTATTAAAGAAACTTGCCATCGCCTCGGGCCGGTAGTTCATTCCCACCAGGTACTTAAAACCAAACTCGTCAGCTTGCGTCTCATCACCGCGTGAGAACTCCAGGGCCTTGACTCCCGTGAGAATCCCAGCAACTTTCTCGCCATTCTCGCCACCACGCAGTAGGATATTTGCCAGGCCAAGAAGTGTCGCCGTCTCATTGCTCTTTTTGATCTGCTTCATCGAGTGGCGCTTGGTAATGTGGGAGATCTCATGCCCGAGCACGGAGGCCAGCTCATCATCTGAGTCGGTTAGCCGAATGAGGCCCGTGTAGAAATAAATCGGACCACCGGGCACGGCGAAGGCGTTGATCTGGTCGGACTGCACCACTTTTACCGTGTAGGGAACGTCCCAGTCTTTGCGGGCCAGAGGCAGGAGCTTCGCCGCCACACGCTGCACGCGCTCGTACTCGGGGCCACGGGTGATAATCGGCCCATCCGGGAGCTTCTGCTCGTACTCACGAGCAAACTGCTGACCAAGCTCGACTTCTTTTTCTTTGGAGGGCAATCCGCCCCCCTTGCACCCGAAACTGGCAAGCGCCAGCAGGGCCAATGAGGCACACCAGAACCTTCTCATGGCTTTTTTGGTTCTTTCTTTCTCTCGGTCTCCCAGAGAGATCCCACTTGTTTTGATAGGGATTGTACCGTACTTTGCAGCTCGCCGAGCGGGTCGGCCCCCTGTGCACCCGCATAGGCTTTCTGTGCTGTCTCCGCTGCTAGCTTCGTTTCACGCGCCGCCTCTTCGACTTTTTTAGCCTTCAGTAACGCCTGTGCTTTTTCCGCATGTGCCTTAGACTCCCGAAGTAGCGCCAGCGAGCGTGTCAGTGTAGGCTTGTCGCCGGGAGCCGCGGTGTGCTTCCCTGAGGCTCTCCGAAGCTGTACAAGCTCGGTCTTGAGCTGCTGCACCTGCCCTATATTCCAGATCAGTGCCGCCGTAAGCGCCGTAAAAAACAGCCAGCGAAACAGTGCGCTAAAAAACTTCATAAAGCCAACCCCCTATCCCCCGCCCGGCGGGGGGACTTTGCCGCCGTGGTGTGCGTGCATGGCATGCTTTAGCCTCAGCTCTAGAGACAGCGCGAGCCGTCCCGAGGTTGCCAGCAGCATCCCGAGCGGCTGCACGATCCCGACAGGCGTGAGTGAGACACGCTGATTGCAGCGATCCTGTGCTCCCCAGCGGTACTTATAGCCTTCATCACCACGCAAAAAATCAAACTGTGACGCGCCGTCCGCCTCAATGGCGTGCTGAATTGCCTTGGCCGTGAGCACCGTTCCCGGCGAGAGCTTCGAGAGCGTCGGATCGAAGCCTCCCAAGTAGTAAAATGTAGTGGAGCCTTTATGGAAACAGTAGAGCGCCGCGACGGGCTTGCCATCCAGCCGGAGCGTGTGCAGGCGCAGGTTCCCGGATACCAGCAGGCTCTCTGCCGCATCACGGTGAAAAGCACGGGCGGCGTGCGAGGCAAACGCACCAGGCATCCAGCGGCCTCGCCAGCGGAGCTGATGGAGCGTGAAAAATGCCTCCATGTCCTCCCGCAGCGTCTCGAAAGTGGCGAGGCGCAGCTCCAGGGTGTGTAGCTTTGCCATAGAGCGCTCGTAGTACCCGACATTCTGGCGCAGTTTCTTACTCAGACTTTTCAAAAAGGCATCGTAGGTCTCGGGCAGTGGTACAAACGGGCACGTCTCGCCTTGCCAGATCTGGGCACCGGGCAGCCTCGGGGCGACACTTTCGGGCCGCACTTGCTGAAGATCCGCCCAGAGCCAGCGCGTGCGATTTTGCTGAAGCCACTGTGCAATCGCCTCCGCCACGTCTTGCTCACGCTCGGGTAGTGCCAGAAAATCAAGATAGTCCGAGCCGCCCGTGCCCACTACGCGTAGCACTCCGGCGGAGCGAAAGAGGGGCGCCAGTCCGATGACGCTGCCCGCACTGTCTTCAACACGCAGTGCAAAAAGTTTCTTACCCGCCCGATTGTGCGTCCACCACGCAGTGCTCCACTCCCAGGTCTGGAAGATTGTCGCGCTCTGTGATGCCGCCGCGAGCAGCTTCCAGGGCATCTCTAGCTCCTCAAAATCGGAGACACAGTGAATCTTAAGCACGGTGGCCATTGTACCTTGCTCTTTCAGCAACTATCCGTTATACTTAATTCCGATCAAATTATATGACATTTACGACCAAAGAAGACTATGGCCTGCGTGCGGTGCTGGATCTGGCAGCACAGGGAGGCACCGCGCCCGTGCAGGCGCGGGAGATCGCGGCGCGTCAGCAGATCCCCGAGCCCTTCTTGGAGCAGCTTCTCGCGTCGCTGCGCCGCGCCGAAGTGGTGCGCTCGATTCGAGGGGCGGGCGGCGGCTACGTTCTCGCAGATACCCCGGAGCGTGTGACTGTTGGGGCGATCCTGCGGGCGCTCTCCGGGCCGCTGATTCCCCATGAGCTCATCTCGGGCACTCCTGAGGAGCCTGAGTCTCTAGGGGCGATCCCCGAAGTGCAGGTCGTGCGCGGTGTCTGGCGCGAGCTTCGAGCCGCGCTGCTCTCCGTCGTGGAGAATGTGACCGTCGCGGAGCTTTTGGAGCGCCGCGCCACTACCCGCGAGGGTTTTTTGGCAATGCATATTTAGTCGCCCCGCCGAAGCAGTCGCTCCCATAAACGGGGGCGTGATATTGTCCTCGTGCCTCGGACACAAAGGGCGTCCCGCCCATATGGCCGCTTGCGGCCTTCGTGTCGGAGCCTGCGAGGACAATAAGACGCTCCCGTTCATGGGAGCGAGAAACAGAGGAGCGAGAGAGAAGAATGATGAAGATATACAATAACCCGACGGAGCTGATTGGCAACACGCCGCTGGTGCGCCTCAACCGCGTCACCGACGGAGCCGAAGC
>NZ_JAYUPA010000161.1:0-2184 GCF_043760365.1 Armatimonas sp. | reverse complement strand
TGGGGGGATGGTGCGAGTAGTCTAAAAATGCTCCCCAGATACAAGGCTTTTAGAATCTGATCAGACTGGTTGTCGGCGTTGCGTGGGAAAAGAGCCACAGCAGTTATAAGGCTCAAAACGGGGTGCATGCATAATTAACTGAAAAGACAAATCGTGATCTTGTGACAAGCCCTGACGTCAGCGACGCCGATTAAATTCACTCCCCAGGGTCTTTGTATTGAGAGGAACGCGTTGGGAGGGATGGGGAGCTCCATTCCAGACACCGTTGCAAAACACCCAATATTTTTTACTAATAGAAAGTGATAAAAGTCAAAATGGTCAGTGCTTCCGGCCAGATTCAGACCATCGCAGTAGTCTGCGTTCAAAGATCGTACCATTACGACGCGATAATCGATCAGACTGGTTGCGCGCCTCTCACACACGAGACACAGCAGTCACTTAAAGTGGTTTTCTCAATTGAGTTGGACACTTTTACTGACTTAATTACTAAGTGACAAATTAAGTCATTGAGTGATTCCCGATTTCGTGCTATGTGGCATCGGAAAAAAAAGTTATCCCACCCAACCCCTTGATGCGGCTATCCAGCAGTGAGCCAATGGCCAGCCGGATCTTCACACACAGGGCCATCTTTTCTCGCAGCGTAAAGACGGGGGCCGCATAGAAGCTGCGCCAATAAGAAAAAGGAGAAATGGCAAAGTCGGAAAAAAGACACACCTTTTCGCCAGCGGTGTGATGTTCCTTGCTGGTTCCCACGACCATTCCTCCGGCCCGAGATTTGCCCAGCTCACGAGATAATGCAACCGCTCTTTTTGGCCAGATCCACGCATGTACTTGTGCGCCACAAGGCCCCAGACAGCGTGAAAGGGGTCGCACACAGCCTCAGCCGCCATGATTTTTTCTCAGACAACCTGGTCAGGTGGTCAGGTGGACCTGTTAGGCCATTTCCCGCTATGAACGCAAGTCCCATCTCCGACAACCCCGTCAGCTTTGGTCAGTTGGACACGCGGCCCACAAGGCACCAAAGGAAGCCGCCCCGCCAACACCTCGCTGATGCTTAGGCCTGAACTGGAGCCCGAGTCGACAATGACCTCAATCCCGTGGACGACAGGGCTGCTGCTGCTCGGCGCGCCGACTGCGATAGAAGCGCTCGTGGACCAGACCTTGGCGTGGCTCCCGACCCTCGTGCCCACTGTATGCTTCTCCTGTGCGGCGAGTTGCTCGTGTACGCCATGCCTTCCCGTCTCCGCTGTAGAAGTCGCCTTGCCACTCCCCACTGCAATGCTCGGTTCCGCCACAGCCAAAGCAGCGTACGATCGCTTCCCATGTCGTGACCCACTCCCGCTGCTGCTCCTCTCATGCCCAGAACGTTGCCCGCTGCCACTGCTGCTCCCATGTCCCGGGCGATGGCTGCCATCAGACTTGGAGTTGTGAGATCCACCACCAGAAGAGTGCCCAACGCGCCGCGGTGCCCGGCATTGCCTAGCGAAGTGGCCTGGCAGATTGCAGTTGTAGCAGAGAGCAGCCCCACCTGGCCCTGTTGTTGAATCGGTCACGCTGACGGCGGCAACCACCCGGCTGGTCGCTGCCTCCCGACCCCCAACAGCCCAACCACGAGGACCCAGTGGCCCATAATGCGTGGCAATCGTCGACAAGAATACCGCCCCCGTGCAGCTCGTCAGGGCAGGGAACCTGCGGTGCAACCTCTCCCTCAATGCATCCATGACACTCTTAACGTCAGGAAACGCGACATCCCGCCGTTCCAGCAATTCCTTGACAAGAGAGGCTGGCAGCGCGTGCATGAAGAACTCGGCGAGCACTGCTGGTGTAATGGGGCCCAGAACCACGCTGCGGCGCCCAAACTCGGCGTAAAACGACTCCAAACTGGGATAGAGATCTTGACCCAACCAAAGGTCGCCGATAAAAGCGCCCACCTGAAAAGCCAGAGAGCCAGCCGTTGGCCCCACGCCGTTGAGCCAGATAGGTCGCATCCACGCGAAGTCGACAATCCGTCCCATCCCCTCGCTCGTTGCCTTGACCTTCTCCTTCTCGTACAACTGCTTCAATTGATCCAGCTCCTTGGTGTTTTCCAAAAAGATCTCCACAATACGCGCCTGGATCCGCTCCGAGCAGTAGCAGTCCCGCAGAATCCCATAAAACTTCTCCAGGATCTCCACGAGAGCCTTG
>NZ_JAYUPA010000160.1:0-2188 GCF_043760365.1 Armatimonas sp. | reverse complement strand
TTCTCCAGGACTTCCGGATGGCGGTTCCCGGCACCTACGCGCACTCGCTCATGGTGGGAAATCTGGCTCATGCCGCCGCGGAGGCAATCGGTGCGGATGCCATGCTGGTTCGTGTGGCCGCGTACTACCATGATCTGGGCAAGATGAACCGCCCCGAGTTCTTTATTGAGAATCAGTCCAACGCCGAGAACGTCCATGATCGGATCAGCCCCTCGCTCTCGGCACTGGTGCTGGTCAACCATGTCAAAGAGGGGCTGGAGATCGCCGAGCGTGTGGGGCTCCCTCCTGGTGTCCGCGAAGTGATCTCCCAGCACCACGGGACGACTCTGATGAAGTTTTTCTACCACCAGGCCACGGGCGGCGTCCCCGATCCCACGCTGGAGTCGCAGTTCCGCTACCCCGGTCCCAAACCGCAGAGCAAAGAGGCCGCCATTCTCATGCTCGCCGACGGTGTCGAGGCGGCATCGCGTGTGCTTGACAAGCCAACACCCCAGCGGGTGACGGAGTTTGTGAACCGGATGATCGAGGACAAGCGCGCCGACGGCCAGCTCGATGAGTGCCCGCTGACACTACGGGATTTGAAGACCGTTCAGGATGTGTTTACCCGCACACTCTGCGCCACGCTGCATGCTCGCATCGAGTACCCCAAAGAGATTAAAGAAGCGAAAGACACGAAAGAACCTCATGCCAGCGGAGATCCTCGTCCAGAATCATCATCCGAATCAGAGCCTACCCTGGGAACAGGCCGCCGCCGCCGCCCAAAAACTCCTCTGGGAATGCCCTGACGCAGAAGTGAGTGTGGTGATAGTCACCGACGACGAAATCCATGCGCTCAATGCACAGTGGCGTGGCAAGGATAAACCCACGGATGTCCTCTCTTGGCCCCAGTCAGAACCCGATGCCCCACTAAGTGCCTACCTAGGCGATGTGGTGATCTCCCGCGACACAGCGGAGCGCCAAGCCACTGCGCGCGGCTGGGCCCTCGAAGATGAGCTGGCTCTGCTCCTCGTCCACGGCATCCTGCACCTTCTTGGCCATGAAGACGACAGCGAAGCGGGCTCAAAAAAAATGAAGGTGATCGAGCGGCGCATCCTCGGCAAACCACTCGACCCCCTTCCTTAACTAACGATTGTGAGAGACTCTAATCTTCCTGGATGCTCCACTCTGCAGCCTTGGAGGAGCCCCACTTCTTGTAGCCCGCATGGCCATCCCCAAATAAGCAGACAAAGCCGCCAAAGTGTCGGTTGGCGACCTTCGAGGCAGTGATATTGGGGTAGCGATCCGTGCGGAGCTCCTGCTGGATACCGCGAATCGAGTTGCCCTGATCGCAGACAGTTGTCCAGGCATCGAAGATATGAATCGTATTAGCGGGCTGAGCAACAGATGCTTCGGAGACAGAGAGGGTCGTTCCCGTTGTCACAAAACCGCTCTTGTCCTGCCCCGCAAACCCCACAGTGGTCCAGTTCGTTGCACTGGAAGTTCCTAGAGGGATTAGATTACGGCCATAGGACAACTTGTTGACTTTTCCGTAGGGCTGCGTGCTTCCATCTCCGTGGGCCGCAGGCGCGAATCGGGTATTGGCGGTAGTCGCACCACAGTAGTTTCCTGTCGCAGAAACCCCATTAACCGTTAGGGTGACAGATTTCACACTGAGCTCACCGTCAGGGCAAACAAAAATCCCCTCGTTCTTGACATAAGGATAGATAAGCGTGGGCCAGGAGAGCACCGAGTTGGCTGGCGGTGCCGGTGTTGCATCCGCAGGCCCAAGAGGAATCTGCGAGGGCGGGTAGGTTTCGTCATAGTCCTGGACATACATCATGATGGCGGTGCCAAGCTGACGCAGGTTCGAGAGACAGGCGGTCTGACGGGCCTTGGCGCGTGCTTGTGCGAAGACGGGGAAGAGAATGGCGGCGAGAATCGCGATAATGGCGATGACCACCAGAAGCTCAATGAGCGTAAATGCGCGACGAGTCATAAATTTAATCAACCTTTCGAGTACAACCTGTTTATCAATAGCTTAGTTACAGCCCTGCTTGTACGGATCCCAGAGCAGAAAATCCGTGGCCAGATTACTGAGGTTCGCGAGCTTGTTATATGGTGTCGCCTTCGCATGGCCGTCCAACCAGATGGCATTCAAGACGCCACTATGGCGTGCCTTAGCTCGATCCATGGCCTGCTGATCCGTCGG
>NZ_JAYUPA010000159.1:0-2188 GCF_043760365.1 Armatimonas sp. | reverse complement strand
GGGCTGCCCACGAGGTTGGTAGCAAGTGAGCGAAACGCGACAATGACAGTATTAGTATTGCTGTCGCCGAAGATAGCCGACGAGTCACTTAGGGCATTCCCCGGCACACCGCTGGCATCGGCGGAGACGAGCGTCGTCGTGTCCGTCGAACGGTCATGGACAAAGACATCGTTAGCATTGTTGATGTCTCCGGGAACCAGGTTGGTGGCGCTGGAGCTAAACGAAACATAGCGGCCATCGGCGCTGATGCTCGGGTTGTTGCTGTTTCCGCCCACCGCCTCCGCCCCACCCGTCGCAACGGAAACACGCTCCGTGAAGCCCGTTGCCCGGTCATGGACAAAGATGTCGGAGACCATATTGTTGTCGTTGCCTACCCCGATGAGATTGGTCGCCACGGAGCGAAACGCCACAAACTGACCGTTGGCGCTGAGCTTAGCGCCCGCGTACGGGCTTTCCCCATTGGCCTGCCCCCCACCCGTGGCAACGGAAACGCGCGTGGTTGTCTGTGCCTGTGCCGTGGCAACTCCCAGAAGGAGCGCCCCAACAGCGAGCGGTAAAGATCGAACGTGTACTTTCATCATATCCTCGTTTTCTGTCCCGCCTGATAGGACGGGTTTAGCTTCAGGAAGAGTATAAGCTACTTCTCTCCCAAAACTCTCCCAGGAATTATAGAGTTTGTAATCGCGAGGGGAAAGCCCTAAATAGGGGCATTTTGCCCAAGCAGCGACCGCGTTGGGAGAGTTTTGGGAGAGTCGCACCGTAGGCTGATTCCATCGAAGAGACAGCACTCTTCGCGCGTCGCGCGTGAGTGCAGCAACCCGTTTGGGAAATTTGAAAATTAGGAGTGGAATTATGTCCGAGACTTTATCGTCGGTACCGAGCCCGGAGGAGCTACTGACGCGCCTCCAGGCCATCGAGGAGCAGCACGACGCGCTTGCAGAGCGCTTCGCCCTAGAGCGGATTCGCTGGCGGGTGCAGACTGGGCTCGCCGTCGCCGTCACTGTGGGGGCCGTGTGGCTTGTGCCCGGCGCCCGGCAGGCCACCGCTCAGGCAGGGGGTGTTGCCGCACAAATCGCGGCGCTACAGGCCAAGACACAGTTCATGAGCGTCGTCGGCACCACAACCCTCTTCACCGGAACCAACGTCCAGATCGTCAGCGGCAGCGGAGCTACCAGTGGAGCGATCAACGGGAAAGGCAACCTCATCGTCGGCTACAACGAAAACAATTTCAGTTTCGCGAAGACTGGCTCGCACAACCTCGTGGTAGGTGCCAATAATGGCTATGCGAATTTTGGCGGAATCGTGGCAGGAGAACGGAACCAGATCACGGGGCCATTTGCCTCTGTGGTCGCCGGGTACAACAACACAGCAAGCGATATCTATTCGGCGGTCACGGGTGGGCAGAGCAATGTCGCCATAGCCCGAGCAGCCTCGGTTCATGGCGGACACGCCAATACGGCCAGTGGCCAGTACTCAGCGATCAACGGCGGCGAGTATAACACCTCGCCCGGGTTCATCAGTTCCGTGGCAGGTGGGCTCGGCAATACTTCCGACACCGTGCACGCATTGGTTCCTGTGTTCGCTGGCCCTCAAGGTCCCGCTGGCCCTGCTGGAGTTGCGGGGCCACAAGGAGCGACCGGGGCAACTGGCGCAACTGGGGCCGCCGGTTCTGCTGGGGCGGACGGTGCAACGGGGCCTGCGGGGCCTGCGGGATCCCCAGGAGCTGATGGCGCGGTGGGGCCTGCTGGGCCTATTGGACCCGCGGGACCACAAGGACCTGCGGGAACGGGTGGGAACTCTCCCTTCACCCTGAGCGCCGATGGCACCACCTATGTCCTGAGTGGCTACAACCTACAGATACTCAGCGGCAGCGGCGCGACCAATGGGGTTATCAACGGCCGGGGGAACCTGATCCTTGGCTACAACGAGAATACGGAGAACTATCCCCGCTCGGGGTCACACAACCTGGTCGTGGGACAAAACCATGAATACAGCTCCTTCGGCGGTTTCGTGGCAGGTTTTCAGAACCGGATCACCGCTGACTTCGCCTCAGTGAGTGGGGGCGCAAGCAACACCGCCCTTCATATCTATTCCTCGGTGAGCGGAGGGGGCCACAACATAGCCAGTGGATACATCAGCTCGGTGAGTGGAGGGGGCCACAACATCGCCAGTGGATACTTCAGCTCGG
>NZ_JAYUPA010000158.1:0-2191 GCF_043760365.1 Armatimonas sp. | reverse complement strand
GGCCTTCACGAGGTCGTTTACCTCAAGAATGGTCATGCCCTTCAGCTGCTCAATAAAATCTGCGGTATTGATAGCCATTTTAGTTTCCTTTAAAACGTAAGTTGGGTTAGCCTATGCTGCCTTCTGCTCCGCAATGGAAGCAAGGGTGGCGGCAAGGCCAGAGAGAGGGGACTGGAAAGCCCCGAGAATCATCGCGTAGAGAGTGTCGCGCGGCGGGATTTTCGCCAAAGCATCGATCTGCTCCGCGTTCTGGAATACCCCGTCGACCACACCACCCTTAATTTTGAGGGGCGTGTTGCGGTTGCCCGTAATGTAGTCGCTTAGTACCTTGGCAGCGGCCAGGGAGTCTTTTGCGAAGACAACGGCGGTAGGACCGTTGAGGGCCGCATCCAGGTTAGGATCGGCGGCGATAATACCGTCGGCGGCGCGCTTGAAGAGTGTATTCTTCACGACGGAGAAGTCGCTGCCGCTGTCGGCGGCGTGCAGCTTGGTGCGGATATCACCGACCTGAGGAACGCTCAGGCCACGATACTCCGTCAAGATCACGGCAGAGCTGCCCTTGATCAGGTCGCTGATCTCTCCGACGACACCAGGTTTGGTGCCGAGTTTCTTTTGCGGTTGTGCCATTTAAAGTTTCACCTCCTTACTGATAAAAACACAAAACCCCCGACCGAAGACAGTCGAGGGCGCACAAAGATATTTAAGATGCTGGCATCTTCTCTACCTCGGCGGGTGGATTTCTATGAGAAACCCATTAAACGCAGACGCGTACCGGCTGTCTCGGGTGGAAGTATTGATTTCCAAGGAGGGAGTCTATCATACCCTCTTCAAGTGCGCAACCATGTCAAGTCCATTTTTTGGTGTAATTACGGCTCCCTCTCCCCCGGCGGCATAGCCGCCCGCTAAGCTCGCTCGCTTCGCCTTCAAAAGCACCTCAGATTCCTTTCCTTTAAAAGCAGCAGCAGAAGTAGGAAGATGGCCCTCAGAGCGCTCCAATCGCCAAGCGTGGTAGTCGTCCATGTTGGTGTACACCTTGCCACTGGTCAACGCCTCGTCAAACTCCATCAACAACGCGCCCAATAGCCGCTCGCAGCTCGCCCTGTTCGGATAAATGCGAATCATGCGATCTCGGCGACGGACTTCTCCATTTCTTTCTCCTCGATTCCTGAAGTTTGTCACTCCAATTGTCGGGAGAGAGAGCCGGCCCCCCCTTCTTCTCCGCGACATCGCCGCAACCTAAAATCCCCCATCGAAGCATTGGCATAACGCAAAATTAACCTTATATTAATCTTAGTTTAATGTTCGTTCTTAGCCCAACATTTACTATAGCTTCGCTATGAAACGTCTTTTTACCTTAATCGAACTTCTTGTCGTGATCGCCATTATCGCGATTCTTGCCGCTATTCTCTTTCCTGTCTTTGCTCAGGCGAGAGAGAAAGCCCGCTCGATCTCTTGTCTGTCGAACATGAAGCAGATTGGGATTGCGGCGATGATGTATGTTCAGGACTACGATGAGCGCATGCCCTCCGATGCAGGCTCTGTACGTCCTGCTTGTCCTGCTGCTCTTGACGGAGACTGGGGCAAGGACTTCTGGGTCTTTCATTTCTATCCTTATATCAAGCAGCGGGCGGGTAATATACAGCAGAAAGGTGCCAGTATTTTTAATTGCCCTAGTGCAACGACGCTGCACGATATGGACATGACTGGAGACTATGTCTGCTATGCTTTCACACCCCAGTGGCTTCTTCAGAACTGGAACTTAGTGCCCGCGGCTAATGGAAGCTTCTCCTGGTACAACTCCTACGCAATCAATGAGCATCTCGCGGATGCGGAATTTGCCAATGAAGGGCCCGAACTCGCCAAGTGGGAAGAGCCTGCCAACTCCTACATGATTATGGAAGCCAATAAGTCTGAGCTGGAAGGCGATGAGCTCTCCCGCACACCGGGGACGTTTGCTAAAAACAACTGGATTGGGGCGCAGGCTCGTCACAGTGAGGGGATGAACATTACCTATCTGGATGGCCATGCCAAGTGGCTACGCATAAGCTACGGAACCCTCTCTAGCTCCTCTGCAACCCGTGCAAACTGGATTTCCCCTCCCGGCTCCCGCGATTCGCAGTTTGACTGCGGCCCCTGGACGGCTCCTGGCAACGATAATGTGCGCTTTGACAACGGCCAGCCCTGTAAGTAG
>NZ_JAYUPA010000157.1:0-18603 GCF_043760365.1 Armatimonas sp. | reverse complement strand
AGTAGTCAAACTCGATACCCTGACCGATGCGGATCGGACCCGACCCCAAAACAAGAATCTTTTTCTTCATGCAGACCTCAAAAAATCGGCCCGCCTCGCTACTAGCCCAGCGAACCCTGGCATTGTATCGCATTACGACTCAGGGCTGAATCCATAAAAGCATGATGTCGCGCCACTCTCCCGCCCACTTCAGGCGCTTGGCTTCCGTCCAGATCGTCCAGCCGTCGGCCTCGCGTTTCTCCAGGAACTCCAGGGCGGCGGGGCGGAGAGGATCAGCGAGCAGAATTTTATCGCCTAGCTTTGGAAGAAGTGCAGTGAGCGGTGAGTGAAGAGAGCGCTCGTAGAGAATGTCCGCACCGATGACCAGATCAAATCCGACAAGCTCCTGGGGCCAGTCACGCCAGTCCCCCTTGCGGACAGTGAGGTTGGTGATGCCGTTGAGCGCGGCGTTGCTGCGGCAGAGCGCCAGGCAGTCCGGGTGGTAGTCGGTCTGCACGACCTGGGCAGCCCCTAAGTGGGCGGCAACGAGGCCTACAAAGCCCACGCCCGCGCCGATCTCAAGAACGCGCTTGTCTTTCACGAGCGCCGGTTCGAGCGCCAGCCGACTCGTCAGCGCTTCCGCCGATGCCCAGAGCTGCATGCCAAACGGGAAGTTCGCCAGGTCCTCGTCGGTGTGCACACCGTCCATAAGCGCATCAAGATCCGTCACGCTGCTAATCTCCCAGCGGCGACCTGCTGCCTGGAGAATCTGGGAGACAAGCGGATAGCGATTGAGCATGGGCTAGTGAATGTGTTTCCTGGCACCGAAAATGCAGCAGAGAGTCCTGTAATGCGAGATACCTACGATGTTATTTTGGCAGTGGTCGCCGCCCTCGGGTTGGGCATCTTCTGCGGCATGCCGCTTAACGCACCAAGCGAACGGGGAAGCGACGCGTGGGCTAGAAACGACGCGTGGATTAGTGGTCGTCGCGCAGGGTCGCGCCACTGCCAAGCACAAAGGCCAGTAGGTCGGCTTCGTGCTCTTCCAGTCCTGCGGGGGTGCGGGATTCCACGTTCAGCCGCAAGACCGGCTCGTTCTGGCTCATGCGAAGATTGCAGCGCCAGTCGCTCTCGGCAAGAGAAACCCCGTCTACCTGGCTGAGCTGCGCGTCGGGATGGCGTGCCTGAAGCGCCGCGATAATCCCTTTGGCATCCTCGGTGATAAAGTTCATCTCCTCGCTGGCCGGGTAGTTTTTCTTGTAGGTGTCTAAAAGCTCCGAGACCGTTCGGCCCTGCCGAATATGCTCGGCGAAGATGCCCAGAACCGTTAGAAACGTGATAATGCCATTGTCGCAGTACCAGAAGTCTCGGTAGTAGAAGTGCCCAGAGTTCTCCCCGCCAAAGATCGCATTTGCCTGACGCATCGTCGCTTTGATGAAGCCGTGGCCCGTGCGGCTGGTGACCGCTTTGCCGCTTCCCTCAGCCGCTGCGGCCTCGGTCGCCCAGATCTGGCGCGGTTCGATCACCACGGCAGCGCCCGGCTCAATCTTGAGAAAGTGCTCAATGAGCACTGCATTGATGTAGTAGCCCGAAAACGAGCGGCCTTTCTCATCGTAGAAGAAGCAACGATCCGCATCGGCATCCCAGGCCACGCCAAAATGCGCGTTCTCGGCGACAATGCGCTCGCTGACCTCTTTTCGGTTAGACGGTAGCAGGGGGTCGGGTGTGCCCTTGGGGAAATTGCCGTCCTCGTTCCAGTTCAGCCGAACCATCTCAATAGGATGATTGGCAATGGTGGCATCAACGAACTTTCCATTGGCTCCAAAGTTGACATTACCCACAATTTTCAGATGCGGCAGGTTTGCAGGCACATAGCGCTGGAGATACGCGGCGTAGTTTTCGAGCAGTGGCGTCGGAGTGACGGTGCCCGGTATGGCCACTTTCTGAGGAACACTGGCCTCGATATCGGCGTAGATCTCGCCCAGCTTGCCCTCGCGAACCAGCGGTTGGCCTTTTTTGCCGACGAACTTGAAGCCGTTCCACTCACGGGGGTTATGGCTCGCCGTGAGCGCGAACCCGCCGTCTATGTCTAAAATCCCCGAGGCAAAATACAACATCTCGGTACTAATCACCCCCAGGTCCAGCACCTCAACCCCGAGGTCTACCAGCCCCTGAATGGCGGCTTGCTGCATAGATGCGCCGCTGGTGCGCACATCGCGACCCACCGCGACGCGCTGCGCGCCCATCACCCGCACGAATGCCTGGGCACAAAGATAGGCAAACTCTTCGTTGATCACCGACGGGTAAATTCCCCGAATATCATAGGCGCGGTAAAGCGATTTATCAAAAGGCATGTTCAATTCTCCAAGTAATAGGATACCAGACGTCGCCAACCCTTGACAGCACCCAGGGGGCGCGATAGAATCTCTCTCGCTTGCTTGCAAGCTTTCCCTCAGTTGCCCAGGTGGCGGAATTGGTAGACGCGCATGGTTGAGGGCCATGTCCCGCAAGGGGTAAGGGTTCAAGTCCCTTCTTGGGCATAAAAAAAGTCAGAGGCTCTCCGTAACATTCGGAGAGCCTTTGGCGTATATTTAGAGAGGAGATCGAGTATAGTGACCCGTCTCTTATTATTTTCAGGAGTTTGTCATTGAACCGTACTCTGCCCCTCTCCGCGCTTATTTTTGCGCTCACTCTGGCCCCCAGCACGCCGACGACGGCACAGGGAACGCCCCCGACTGCCCCACCTGTGGCACCGACGCAGCCGCCTGCCGCCGCTCAGAAAGTCTTGTTTGTCAATAAAGCCCAGGCGGGGCTTGTCAAGAAAATCAATGCCACTGCAGTATTTACCGTAGAAGGGCCGGGTGGGCAGAAAGTCACTCTGGAGTTCAAAGAGCAGGACCGGATCAACTACACCGCCGTGGCTGCTAGCGGGGAGATCACCTACGAGAGCCGTACGGACTCTATCCAGCAGTTTCTTAATGGAATGAAGCTCCCCGACGATCCGGAGCTTGGCAAAGACGTAGACACGTTCACGATCAAGCCCGACGGTACCCTCGTGAGCTACAAGAGCAGCAAGACCGAAAAAGATGAAGACCACAGCGACCAGCGGCTCTATGTTGCCACGTCCATTGGCTTCTCCGATAAAGCAGTCTCTCCAGGTGAGAAGTGGGTGCGCGAGTACAAAGCCGATGCCAACCTCGGGCTGGTTGAGGGCAAGGGCGAGTACGAGTTCCAGGCGCTAGAGGAGAAAAACGGGACTCTGTGCGCCCGTATCGGGATCACCTACACCGAGAACAGCGGCAAGAACCCCATCTCGACCAAGGGGCTAATCTGGATCGAACCGGCCAGCGGCGATGATGTGGCATCGGATATTGTTGTCTCGAACATTCCGTTTGGGGATGGCGATGTTGTCAGCGCGAGCTTTAAGTCCAACCGTGAGAGCGGCGGGCCGCTGCCCGAGGATATTGTCAAGAAGGCCCAGGCCAGCCTCAAGCCAGAACAGAGCAGTATCAAGGCGACCCCCCCGAAAGTAGAGCCTGCAAAGCCCAAGACCATTGATGAAGTGGTCAAGGACTACGAAAAGCTCCCCGGCGTCTTGACCCTCTGGCGCAAGCGCGAGGAAAATGGCAAGGACACGATCTACGCCGAAGTCCGCGAGGATCAGCTTGATAAGCTCTTGATGCTTCAGGCGACGTTTAGTACCGGTGATGCGGACCATGCGGTTGCGGGCGACCCCATTGCGGACTTTGTCTTTCAGCTCACCAAGAGCCCGGACGATAAGCTCTATCTTGCCGTTCCCAATAACAACTTCCAGGTTACACCCGGCTCCCCGACGGAGAAAGCACTCAAGCGCTCCATGCCGCCCCTTTCGTTTTTGCAGACCTTTCGGATTGAGGCCAAACAGACCGATCGCAAGAGCTTATTAATTGATCTGTCTGAGTTTTTCAAGAGCGATTTCCTAGGCATTGGGTTCGCTTTCTCCGGGATGCCCCCGATACCTGGACTGATGGCGGCACCTGTCGGTGGGGGAATGGGGCTGGACCGTGAGAAGACTTATGTTCTGTCCGTGAAGAACTTCCCCGAGAATTTAGTGGTGACCAGCCAGTACCACTTTGTGCGTGGCCTCTCGCCTTTGATGACCGGCTCCGCGACTCTGGGTGATCCACGGAGTGCTCCGGTTCAGGTGACCTTCAATCTCTCGGCTCTGCCCGTGGACAATGGCTACATTCCGCGCCTCAACGATCCCCGGATCGGCTACTTCACCACGGACTACCAGTCACTAGAGCGCGACGACAAGCTTGATCTTACCAAGCGCTTTATCCTCCGCTGGGACCTGCGTAAGAAGAACCCAGAGGCCGCTGTCTCTGATCCCGTCAAGCCGATTGTCTTCTGGCTCGACAACGCGATCCCTGAGGAGTTCCGCAAGCCGATGGCCAGTGCGATTCTCTCCTGGAACCCGGTGCTGGAGAAAGCGGGCTACAAAAATGCCATTCAGGTGCAGCAGATGCCCGATAAACCCACCGATGATGAGGCGAAGAAGGGCCTGGTTCCCACGGACACGGCGGACATGCGCTTTAACGTGATCCGCTGGGTGATCTCACCCAACCCTAGTGATGCCTATGCCGTGGCGCTCTTTCGCCCCAACCCGCTGACCGGTCAGATTCTCAATGCGAGCATCACCGTGGACGCGGCCATGACGCAGCTTACCAAGGTGGAATATAAAGACATGGTCTCGCCGGAGCAGGCGTTCTCCGCTGTGGCGGACTACGAGACCCATGTGGCGGACTACGAGACCCATGAGGCGAAAAACAATAGCAAGCTTCGCTGTGAGTACGGGCATCTTGCTCGTGCCAACGCCTGGTTTGGGTTGACGGCGGTGAACCTGCTGGCGGAGGGCAAGATCAGCCAGAAAGACTACGTCGCGCAGTTCCTCCAGGATGTTGTCGCGCACGAGTTCGGGCATATTCTGGGGCTACGTCATAACTTTGTCGCCTCGACACAGTACACTCTGGCCCAGCTTGGTGATCCTAAGGTTCTCTTGCCCAGCAAGCCCATCGCCGCGTCGCTGATGGACTACAACCCGATGAATATCGCCGCGCTCAAGGCCAACGGCGTTCCGTTCTTCTCGCTCAGCCCGGGGGTCTACGACTACTGGGCGTTGGAGTACGGTTACACGCCCGTTCCCACCGCCAAGAAGCCCGACGATGAGCTACCGCTGCTCAAGCAGATCGCGCGCCGCAGTGGGAGCCCCGGCCTGCTCTTCAACACCGATGGTGAGGCGGATGGCTTCGATCCGACCATCACCCGCTTCGATAGCTCGGCCAACCCGCTCGACTACTGGGAGCGGGTCATGCAGACGGCTCAGGCGATGCTGGGGAAGCTGGACAAACGTGTTAAGCCTGGCGAGAGCTATGTGGAGTTCTCCCGCCATGTCCAGATGATTGTGAGCATGATAGGAGCAGGCTCAGGTCAGGCGAGCCGCTTTATTGGGGCACAGCAGGTTCGGCGCAGCTTCAAGGGCGATATTGGGGAGAAGCCCAATCTCAAGCCGGTGGATGCCCTGCAGCAGAAACGTGCTCTGGACATGATCGCTAAATATATTCTGGCACCAGGGGCACTGAAGCTTCCGCAAAGCTATCTGGAAAAGCTCACGGTGGATCTTGCGCCGATTGAGTCGCGGCCCTCGGAGTTCTTTATCGGCGAGGCGATTGCCAACCTGCAAAAAGGCGCGGTTCGCCGCCTGCTCTCCACCGCAACCATCATGCGTGTCTCTAGCAACGAGTACAAGACGGCGGATCTGAGCAAGGCACTGACACTTCCCACGCTCTTCAAGACGGTTGGGGATGCGGTCTGGGGCGAGCTAGTCACCAAGCAGAATGTCGGCTTCCAGCGGCGGCAGATCCAGCGCCAGCATGTCGAGTCGCTCATTACACTCGCCAGCAGCAACAGCACCGATGACAGCCGGATGCTGGCGGCAGCACACCTGAAGATGCTCCGTGAAAAACTCAAGCTGGCTCAGGCAATCCCCACTCTGGATGAGTACACCCGCCTGCACTACACCGATCTTGCTGAGAAAGTCCAGCGTCAGTTGGATGCCAAAGTCAATATTGGTGGCGGCGGTGGCGGCTTTGGCTCTCTGTTCGGTCGCCCTGGCAAATGACCCTCGTGTCGCGGCCAATCCCCCTCGCCCTGCTGGGTGGGGGGGGATTGGCACTGGGAACTCTGTTTCTCTTCGCCGAGGTGGTGTTCCGAGGGCGGGTTCTCTTTTACGGGGATCTGTCCCTCTATTTTCTACCCCAGCTCGATTTCCAGCGCAGCGAGCTCCTGGCGGGGCGCATCCCGCTCTGGAACCCCTACATAAACTGTGGTCAGCCCTTTGTCGGTAACCCACAGACGTGGCCGCTTTATCCGTCGTCGTTGCTTCTGCTCATTTTTGAAGCCGCGCGTGCTAACGCAATTTCAACCCTCTTGCATGTCCTCTGGGCCGGGCTAGGGATGCTCGTTTTTTTGCGCCAGCAGAAGCTCACGCCTGTCGCGGCGACTCTAGGCGCAGTGGCATTTGCATTTGGCGGGGCGTTTGTCTCTAAGGTACAGTTTCCCAACATGCTCCAGGCCATGAGCTGGCTTCCCTGGTTGCTCTGGGCCACTGGGAGAGTGATCATGCGCCCTTTGCCAGGCCGCGTCGCCCTGCTCGGACTCTGTGTGGGGCTGACGCTCTTGGCGGCGCATGCGCAGGTCACGCTGATGCAGCTGTATCTGGTGCTGGCGTGGGTACTCTTCCGCCTGATGACGCTCCCGCGCGCGGAGCGCCTGCGGCCTCTGAGCGCACTGGCACTCGCGGCGCTTCTTGGGCTGGCTCTCGCGCTTGCCCAGCTTCTGCCGGTTGTCGAGCACGCCCTTGCCTCTACCCGTCCGCAACTGAGCCTCGGCGCCGCGAATCGTTTCTATCTGCCCTGGCGCGAGCTGATCCTACTGATTGCTCCCAATGCTCTGGGTAATCCCGCGCTTCCGGGTGGCTGGCACGGAAAAGCCAACTTCTGGGAGCCATGCTGCTACATTGGTTTGGTTCCACTGGTACTTGTTTTTTTTGTTCAAGGCAACAAACTGCCTAGACAGAGGGCAGTGATCACTTTTTGGCTCTGGGGGGCGCTTTTGAGCTTCTGGCTGGCTCTGGGCCGCTACGGAGGGCTCTATGTTTTGGCGTTTTATGCGCTTCCCGGCGTGAAGCAGTTCCATGATCCGGCCCGCTGGCTCTACCTGGGAACATTTGCTCTTTCCATTCTGTCGGCCTACGGGCTAGATCAGCTACGGCTGCGCGAGGTGGGAAAATGGGCTCTGGTGCTGGGGGCGATGGGGGAGCTGATCTTTTTTTCCCGCACGCTGAATCCAACATGTCCCCCCGAAGCACTGCGCGTTGTCTCAGCCTCGACGATCGCGCCTGTCGGGCGTGTGTTTGCATCGCAGCCCTACGCGCAGTGGAAGTTTTTGGCACCCTATAAAGACTATCAAGGGCTGCCTTCCCAGGCTTTGATGACGCTTACCACGCCAAACTTGCCGCTCTTGCGGCGCTGGCGGCAGGCGAGCGGCTACGAACCCGTGGCACGACGCGATGTGAGCGAAACGCTCAAAGCTCTGGGGGCGCTCCCGACGAATCCTGCGGCGCTCTCTGTAGAGCAAGTACAGCAGCTTGAGGCACTCGGCGTGGGGCTAGTGGAGGGAAGTGATGGCACACGCGTCTTAGCAAGTCCCGCCCCGCTGGTCTCCGGAGGAACTGTCGAGAGCGAAGTTCCTGGCCGCTTTGAGATCGTCCCAATGGGTACTGAGGTCGTCTTACGTGAAGTGCATGCCGCAGGGTGGCGTGCCTGGGCAAATGGGAAGGCGCTGGAGATACAGACAGCTCCGCCGATTTTTATGAAAGTGCAGGTTCCCGCTGGCACAAAACGGGTACTATTTCGCTACGATCCTCTATTTTGGCGAGTCGGACTGTTTCTTTCACTGACCGCAGGGTGTATACTGTTTGGGCTTATGTTAAGTGCACTAAGGGGAAAACCATGGCGGAGTTGACTATTCAAACGACAATTCAGGGGGGAGTTCCGCTTGTCGCGCTCACAGGTGAGCTGGATGCCTACCACGCTCCCCGCCTGAAAACCGAGCTGGAGAATCAGCTCGGCGGATCGTCCAGGGCTTTAGTGATTAGCTTGAAGCGTGTCTCCTATGTGGACTCGACCGGACTGGGCGTGCTCGTGGCCGTCCGGAAGCAGGCAGAGCCTCTGGGGGTAAGCCTCCATCTGGTTATTGGTCAGGAGAGCGCGGTGCGGCGGACGTTTACGATTACGGGCTTACTGCCTGTATTTTCGATTTTTGACGATGAGGCGGCGGCTCTTGAAGCGGCTGCATTTAAGGAAGGGTAGCAAGATGCAGAAATTTTCCCGAGCGGCGCTCCTGAAGGCGCTGGTTCCTGGTTTGGTTCTCTCCCTGAGCCTGACGGGTTGTAAAGACCCCAACGCGGGCAAGTCCGCAGATGCCTCTGGCAATGGTTCTACCGATACGATCAATGTCGGGCAGTACGCTTCGTTGACCGGGGAGACGTCCACTTTTGGCGTCGAGTCCAACGCGGGCATTGCTTTCGCGGTTGACGAGCTCAACGCGGCGGGTGGCATTGAGGTGGGCGGAAAGAAGATGCTGGTTAAAGTCGAGACTCAGGACGACCAGAGCAAGGCGGACGAAGCCAAGACAATCGCAGTTAAGTTCGCTTCCGACTCCAAGATCGTCGCTGTGATCGGAGAAGTCGCTTCCAGTCGCTCCAAGACAGCCGCTCCAGAGTTTCAAAGAGCGGGCATTCCGATGATCTCCCCGAGCTCTACCAACCCGGATGTGACCAAAGTCGGCGACTATATTTTCCGTGTCTGTTTCATTGATCCGTTCCAGGGCTATGTCATGGCCAAGTTCGCCACCGAGGAGCTCAAGCTCAAGAAAGTGGCGATCCTGCGTGATCCGTCCCAGGACTACTCCGTGGGCCTGGCGGACGTGTTCAAGGAAGAGTTCACCAAGATGGGCGGCGAGATTGTCGCCGATGCCTCGTACAATGCCAAGGACTCTGACTTCCGCAGCCAGCTCGGGCAGATCAAGACCGCAGCAGCCGATGGGATCTTTATTCCGGGCTACTACAACGAGGTCGGGACGATTGCGCGCCAGGCAAAAGAGCTAGGCATCACCGTTCCCTTGCTGGGCGGCGATGGCTGGGACTCCGAGAAGCTGGTCGAGGGCGCAGGCGGTCCGGGGAAGGCTCTGGAGGGCGCGTACTTCTCGACCCACTACTCCAAGGACTCCAAAGACCAAAAAGTGCAGGACTTCGTTAAGGCCTTCACGGCCAAGAACGGAAAAGCGCCCGCAAGCCTCGTGGCCCAGGGCTACGACGCCATGATGATCCTCGCCGACGCGATCAAGCGCGCGGGTTCTATCGAGCGTAAAAAAGTTCGTGACGCGCTGGCTCAGACCAAAGACTACGTCGCGGTGACGGGCAAGATCACCATTGACGAGAACCGCAATGCCAACAAGAGCGCGGTGGTTCTACAGATCAGTGGCGCTGAGTTTAAGTACGTCAAGACCGTTGACCCGAAGTAGATGAAGTAGGCACGTGGACCAGTTCTTACAAAATATAATCAATGGTGTCCAGATCGGTAGCATCTATGTGCTGATCGCTCTGGGCTACACCATGGTCTACGGAGTGCTCCGCCTGATCAACTTCGCCCACAGCGATATCTTCATGGTCGGGGCCTACGTCGGCTACTTTGCCTCGCGCTGGCTCAAAGTCAAGCAGCAGGTAACGGTCTGGGCAGGGCTGCTTCAGCTCCTGCCCGTTCTTTTGATCTCGATGGCGGCCTGTGTGACCCTCGGGCTGATCATCGAGCGCCTGGCCTACCGGCCCCTGCGCCGTGCGCCGCGTCTGACGGCGCTTATTACCGCCATCGGTGTCTCGCTTTTTCTGGAGGGAATGGCACAGCTTCCGTTTGTTTTTGGCGTGGATCCTAAGTTCTACCCCGAGATTCTTCCGAGTGGCCCTGAGGCCACTTTGCATCTGGGGAATCTGACGATCTCACAGAACCAGCTTGTCTTAGTGATCACCGCGTTCGTGCTCATGGCGATTCTCTGGTATATCGTCCAGCGCACCAAGATGGGCAAGGCGATGCGCGCCGTGAGTCATGACTTTGACGCGGCGGCGCTCATGGGAATCAATACGGATGCCGTGATCTCCTTTACCTTTGGTCTGGGCGCGGCGCTTGCTGCTGCTGGGGGGGTGCTCTTTGGCGCACTGACGTTTAAGAGTATCCTGCCGCTGATGGGCGTTCAGATCGGCATTAAAGCGTTTGTGGCCGCTGTGGTAGGGGGCATCGGCTCGATTCCCGGCGCGATGCTGGGGGGGCTCCTCATGGGTCTCTCCGAGTCTTTTGTGAAGAGTGCGCCGCATATCAAGTTAGGTACCTACGACTTTGACCCGTCGCGCTGGGTGGATGCACTGGCCTTTGTGATCTTGATTCTGGTGCTCCTGATCCGACCTGCAGGGCTTCTGGGCAAGAACGCACCGGAGAAAGTGTAGCCATGCAGAAGATAATATTAAAGCGACTGGGCGGGGCTGCGGTGGCTCTGGTAGGGCTGATGGCGGGCTCGCTGCTCTTCCCACTCTACTTGCAGGACGTGGTCTACCGGGTGGTGATGCTCTGCGGGATCGCGATCATCATGGCGGTCTCACTGAATCTGATCAATGGGTTTACCGGGCAGTTCTCGATTGGGCACGCGGGCTTTCAAGCTGTGGGCGCCTACGTGGCGGCCGCGCTGACGGTCTACGGCCACGACAAGCTCTTTGCGTTTATTCCCAAGAACGGGGACTTTTCCTCGCCACTCTACTCGCTGCTCTCAGGCGGCCCGGTAATGCTACTCTCGATGCTTGTGGGAGGGCTGGCGGCGGCGGGAATTGGGTATCTTGTTGGTTTGCCAAGCCTGCGCCTGCGGGGGGATTATCTAGCGATTGTGACCCTGGGATTCGGGGAGATTATCCGGGTTGTGGTCGAGAACCTAGATGTTGTCGGAGGGCCGCGTGGCTTCTCGGGTGATTTAAATTCTGGGGTGCAGGTTCCGGCGCTGACGAACTTTTTCTGGGTCTACGGCATGGTGCTTGTCGTGATCTTGGTGTCGCGTAACTTGCGCTTCTCGGTGCATGGGCTCTCCTATCTGTCGGTGCGTGAGGATGAGATCGCGGCGCAGGCAATGGGGATTAACACGACTACGGTCAAAGTGAAGGCATTTGTGCTGGGAGCTTTTTTTGCGGGGGTTGCCGGTGCATTGTTTGCGCACTACGAGCGCACGATCTTGATCACCTCGTTTAATTTTGTGCGGTCTTTTGACTTCGTGACAATGGTGGTTTTAGGGGGACTGGGCTCGATTACGGGAGCGGCACTTGCGGCGATTGTGCTGACAGCGCTTCCAGAGGTTTTGCGCTACTCGTTAGGACAGCAAGCCAACCAGTACCGTCTGGTAGTGTATGCACTGGCACTCGTGATTATGATGCTTGTACGACCGCAGGGTATTTTTGGCCGAGGAGAGTTCTCTCTGAAGCGTATTTTTAAGAAAAAATAGGGGATGGGAAAAATTGAATAGGCCATTTATTTCTGAAGGTGATAAAAAACACCGAGTTGCAGTATTTATTGATTTCGAGAATGTAAAGCGTTCCATAGATGATTTTTTTGAGAATGATCGTGTAGATTTCAAGCTGATTCTAGAGGAAATTGTCCGGATGACACAAGGACGAGTTCTTTTGAAGCGTGCCTATGCGGACTGGAGCGTCTTTAAAGAATACCGATCGGACTTACTTGATAATGCCATTGAGCCGGTGCAGACCTTTCCCTTGACGCAAAAAGGTAAGAACGGAGCCGATATTCGGATGGCGGTGGATGTGGTTGAGTTTGTTCTCCGGCAATCGGAAATCACGCATGTTGCCATTATCTCTGGAGACTCAGACTTTACGCCACTAGTCATGAAGCTGCGCGAGCTTGGGCTCCATGTCCTTGGGCTCGGAGTGCGCTCGAACACGGCGAGCTATCTCATTAAGGCCTGCGATCGCTTCGTTTTCTACGATGACCTTCGGGAAGCACCGACGGCGGATCCCGTGGGGCTCCTCACGCGGGCACTGACTGTCATGGGGAATCGTCCCGTTCCCGGCTCTGCACTCAAGATTCAGATGCGGCGGCTCGATCCACTCTTTGACGAGACGCGGCTGGGCTATGGCTCGTTTCTTGAGTTCCTCCGAGCGCATCTGGATATTGTGGATGTTCATAAACCGCAGGTGGGCGATGTGACGGTTGCCCCTCAGGGAACACTGGAGCTGGAGGAGGGAGCTATCTACACGCCTCCGACGGCAGCGGATAAGCTTCGCGCTTGGCTGCGGGAGAATAACTTTCGCTATGTGACGTGCGAGGAACGGCACCAGATTATTGTGGCACTCTACGATATTTTTGCCAAGGCCGAAGCGAGCGGAGGAGTCTCGCTTAAGGAGGCAAAAGATCAGCTTCACGCGTCCGTGGAGGAGCACTTCCCGACGATTTCCTGGGACTCGGTGAACTCAGCGGTCTACCATCTGTTCTATACCTGGTGCTTCTACTTTGACCGAAGCGATGAGGCTGATTCCAAGCAGCTCTGGGATCGGAAGACCTCCCTACAGCCTGATATTTTAAGTGCCGATGACCTGATCGAGAAGACGGAGCGGGGGATCGCTCGCAAGCTCTGGGAGCGGGATCGCGAGGGCGTGGATGCGGAAGCACTCAATGAGTGGCTCTACGATGGTAACCCGGACGACCTGGAAAGTGTCAAGGAGCTAATTGAGATTGTCTCTGCACCGGACTACACGACCGTGGGCCGCAGTGGAGGCGGGTAGGAGCGTCACGCTGTGAGAGTTGTCCAAATCGAGAGTGTTGCAAATCAGGCCTGGAGTTTTTGGCGGATGATGAGTGAGGTCTCCCCCCGCGTGATTCGCGAGGAGATGACTCGGGATTTTCGGCTGAGCATTGTGGGGACGGAAGAGGATCGCCCGTGGTTTCTTGACCGTCTCCTTCCCGTGACCGCCACTCGGGTCGAGCGGGAGGATGGTAAGGAGCGCTTCTACTTGTTGGACAACCCGCCCGAGGAAGGCATCTCCGAGGTCTCTGCGGCAACTTTTTATGTGCTTGGCCCCGACGAACCAATTGGTGTACGGGGCGTGAAGTGCGCTCCGTATGTGGGGAACTTCGAGGAAGTCATCCGTTGGATCGCCCAATCCCGTCCTACGCAACTGGTGGCCTTTGGGCGCTACCTGCCCGGAATGCGGCCCATCGTGGCACAGCGCCTGATTCTCAACGCGAGCTCGAACAATGCGCGCTTTGCTTTTCTCTCCGCTCTGCCCTGGATCTTGCCCGTGAGCCTGCCGTTTTTACCCGCGTCGTCTGCCGTGGATGTCTTTGTCCTCACCAAGAACCAGGCGATGCTGGTGATGCGGCTCGCAGCAGCCCACGGTCACCCGCCGGGCTACACCAAGCAGGTTAAGGAGATCCTGGGAACGGTGGCGGGGGCGATGGGCTGGCGCTTGCTGGCGCGTGAGCTCGCTGGAATGATCCCGGCAGGAATTGGAGTGGCGGCAAAGACCGCCATTGCTTACTCCGGGACTATTACGGTGGGTAAAGCGGCGCTCTTTTACTATCAAAAAGGCCGCCAGATGAGCGCGGAGGAGATTCGCGAGGTTCATAAAGAGAGCGAAGCCGCTGCCAAAATCGAAGCGGAGCGAGTGGTTGCAAACCCACCCACTCCCGACGAGTTCACCGATTCAGAGCTGTGACCCTGCTGGGAGCTTATGTCCCCGTTGGGAGCTTATGTCCCTGGGCGGCGGATCATCTGGCGCAGCTCGGTGAGGTTTCCGGCGGCTGCCATCGCGTCGTCCTCGGAGATAATCCCGGCCTTGTAGTAACGCGTCAGGCACTGGTTCATGGTCTGCATGCCCCAGAACCCGCCTTCTTGAATGGCGGTGTAGATATTTCCCGTCTTGCCCTCTTCGATCAGCTTCGCGACCGTAGGGGTGGCGATCATGATCTCGACGGCAGCGACGCGCCCGACGGTATCCACTCGGGGCAGGAGCTTCTGGGCGATAAAGCCGCGCACAGACTGGCTCATACGCATACAAAGCAGCATCTTGTCTTCCGGGGGGAAGAGGTTGACGATACGCTCTAGGGTTTCTGCGGCGCTGGACGTGTGCAGGGTTCCAAACACAAGGTGGCCCGTTTCCGCCGCTTGTAGCGCCACGGACACAGACTCGACATCTCGCATCTCACCGATCAGAATAATATCGGGGTTCTGGCGTAGCACGTACTTCAGTGCATCCGAGAAGGAGTCCGTGTCAATGCCCACTTCGCGTTGCGAGATGATGCACTTCTTGTCCGGGTGCACAAACTCGATGGGGTCCTCAATCGTGACAATATTCTTAGACTGTTCCTCGTTGATCTTGTTGATCATGCCCGCGAGTGTCGTGGACTTGCCCGAGCCCGTCGGCCCAGTGATAAGCATCAGCCCCTGGCGCGCCTTGGTAAGCTCGCCGACGGCGGGAGGCATTCCGAGCTGCTCCAGAGTGTAGAGCTTGAGGGGAACCAGTCGGCTGACCACTCCAATGGTGCCGCGCTGCTGGTAGATATTGGTGCGCACACGGGTCAGGCCGTCGAGCTCCCAGCCGATATCCAGCTCGTGTCGGTGCTCGAAGCGCCCGATCTGCTCATGGCTCATGATCGAGTAGGCCATGCGCCGTGTTTCGTCCCCCGAGAGCTTCTCGGTGCCTTCTACTGCTAAGATACGGCCATGCAGGCGGAGCATTGGGGGGGAGTCGGCCTTAATGAAAAGGTCCGACGCCTTTAACTCGTAAGCCTGTCGGATCAGGTCGCGAATATCATACATCGTCTTTAGAGAGGTCCTCGTCTAAGTAGTATCAGTGTCTCAAGTGTCTATCGGTGAAGAAAGCGCTGTGCAACAGCGTAGGCGATGCCTGCGATTCCCAGTGCCAGCAATGCTACCAGGCCCGTTCCCAGCAAAAGCTTGCGACCGGGCGCGCTAGTATTCTCCGCCGCTCGGTAACTTTCCTGCTTGGCTACCTCTTTTGTCGGGAGGTTGAGCTGCTCGAACTTATGGTCCTTGAGTAGCGCCTGGTAGGTAAAGGCACCTTCTTGGGCCGACAGCGAGATTTCCACCCGATTATCGGTAAACTGCCGTGGCCCTCGGTAGGTGAATGGGCCTGAGATGAGATAGGTCACATTCACTCGGTTCTGGTCCCGAAAGGCGCACAGGAACGGCTCCAGTGCCAGAGTGCCTTGCGCGGGATCCACTAAATTCGCTGATGTCTGGAAGCTGACACTGCTCATCACGGGAGCGGGTCCGACTTTTTTAGCCTCGCGCTGGATGGCGGGCTCCCGGGAGTCCATGGCATTACGGTCTAGGCGCTTGTCCTCAAACTCTAGTTTCTCGAACTTCCAGCTCGTCATGGTGCTCAGGCGCTTCAGACGTGCCTCCGTCTCGGCATGCGGTACCTGGCGCGGATAGACCACCGCCACTGTCCAGTTACCCAGACCCGGCGCGACCATGATCTGAACATCGGGCATGTTCATCTGCGCCCGCGCGGCACCCGTCAGTGCCAGAGCGGCGACTAGTGCCAGAAGTTGTCGTCTCATTTTTCGTTTTCCTTCACCCGCCGTTTAGAGATTGATAGAGAGCCAGAGCCTTGATGCGCTGCTCGCTGTGCTCTACAATACGCGTGGGGTAGTCCCGCCCCAGAACACAGTGTACCGCCGCTTGCTCGTTTACGGAAAGCTCCCAGGGTTTATGAACCCATTTCGCGGGTAGATGCTTCAATTCTGGGCACCAGCGTTTTACATAGACCCCGTCGGGATCGAATTTTTCCCCTTGGCTCACGGGATTAAAGATACGAAAATAAGGCTGTGCATCGGTGCCCGTGCCCGCCGCCCACTGCCAGCCGCCGTTGTTGGCCGCCTGGTCTCCATCCAGTAGCTGCTGCATGAAATAGTTCTCCCCGAGCCGCCAGTCACAGAGCAGATCCTTGGTCAGAAACGAAGCGACCGCCATGCGTGCGCGGTTGTGCATCGTGCCCGTTTGGGCAAGCTGGCGCAGGGCGGCATCTATAAATGGATAGCCCGTCTCACCGCGCTGCCAGGCAGTAAAGAGCGCGTCCTCGTTGTGCCAGGCAATGGCGTCGAACTGCGGCTTGAAGCAGCCCGTGGCGACATGAGGAAAGTGCCAGAGGATCTGGTAGTAAAAGTCACGCCACGCGAGCTGCCGAATCCAGGCATCCACGCCCCCGCGCTCGCCAACGGCCAAACTCTGGCGCAAAAGCCGTGCACTCTCAAGCACACGGCGCGGGGAGAGCATCCCAAACTTCAGGTACGCGGAGAGCTGTGAAGTGCCGGGATCCGCAGGAAACTCCCTGCCCGTGTCGTAGTGTGAAAGCGCGGTGTGCACAAATTCCGTGAGCTGGGCCCGCGCCGCAGTTTCCCCGGCAGGGAGCGCCGCACTGCCGGTTGGGAGCGGCTCGGTGGCGATTCCCAGCGGCGTGGGAATGCGCCTGGGAGCCGGGCGGGGCACCGCAAACGCCTGCTCTTGCCAGGCACGAAAGTACGGCGTGAAGACGGTGTAGGGAGTTCCCGCCTTTGTTTTTACACTCTCGGGCTCGCTCAACAAGTGGTCCAAACACGCGTGGCTCTCCAGCCCCAAGGCGGCAGTCACGCGCACATCGCGTGCTCGTCCGGCGGGCTCATATTCCTGACTGTGGTAGAGCGCCGTTGCGCCGGTTTCCCCTGCCAGCCGCCCTAGCTCCTCCGCCGGGTCGCCGTGCCGGAGCACGAGGTAGCTCCCACGCTCGCGGAGCGCCGCATCAAGTGCCCGCAAGCCGTCGTAGAGAAATGCAACGCGTCGCGCTCCGGTGTCAGAACGTGACAGAATCATGGGATCGAGGACAAAAACGGGTACGACCCGCGCATTGTCCGCAAGAGCGGTGCACAGTGCCTCGTTATCGTCGAGGCGGAGGGTGCGTCGAAACCAGACAAGCGCGGTTTTGGGGGGCATAGGTCAAACAACAACAACCGGCGGGTAAGGTTCCCAGAGGAATTCTCTTGTTGGTGCCGAACTTCTCTCCATGTCCCACGCTTCGTCCTTGCCCCTCTCCTCGTTCGTCGCCCGCTGGAGAGCCGCCACTCTCACGGAGCGGGCAGGCTACCAGGAGCACTTCCGGGACCTGTGCGCCCTCCTGGGGCAGCGCACGCCCGCCGAAGCGGACCCCACCGGCGCACACTACGCCTTCGAGAAAGGCGTGCGCAAGACCGGCAACACGTCGGGGCGCGTGGACGGCTTCGCGGATGTGTGGAAGCGCGGGCACTTCGCGATCGAGTATAAGGGAAAGAGGAAGAACCTCTCCGATGCCTACCAGCAGCTTCTAGCCTACCGCGAGGACTTAGAGAACCCGCCGCTGCTCGCGGTGTGTGATCTGAACCGCTTCGAGGTGCACACCAACTTCACTGGCACCGTCAAGCGCGTCTTCGCCTTCGATCTGGCGGAGCTGGAGGCCAACCAGCCCACCGAAACCTGCTCCCTGGTTCCGCTGACTGTCCTGCGTGCTCTGTTCGAGAGTCCCGATAGTTTGCGCCCCGCTCAGACCACCCAGGCGATCACGGAGGAGGCCGCGGCGACCTTCGGCCAGCTTGCTCGCTCGCTCACGCTTCGCGGCCACGACCCGCACGCCACGGCGCATTTTCTGATTCGTTTGCTGTTCTGTCTCTTCGCCGAAGACGTGGGGCTGCTCCCGCTGGGCCTCTTCACGAAGCTGGTGAGCAACTTTCAAAAAGACCCCGTTACTTTTCAGCAGAGCCTCGGCCAGCTCTTCGCCTCGATGGCAAAGGGCGGAGTGTTTGGTTTTGATCGAATCAAGCACTTCAACGGGGGCTTGTTCGACGACGAGAGCACTCTTCCCCTGATCGAGAGCGAGCTGGCGACACTGACAAAGGCGGCGGCGCTGGACTGGGGCAGTGTCGAGCCGAGTGTGTTTGGCACGCTGTTTGAACGCTCGCTCGATCCCGCCAAGCGTAGCCAGCTCGGGGCGCACTACACGAGTCGGGAAGACATTGCGCTGATCGTGGAGCCGGTGGTGATGCTCCCCCTGCGCCGTGAGTGGGCGCTGATTCGGGCGCAGGCGGAGGCACTGGCAACCGAGCGCGACACCGTGACCCAGGAGCAGGAATCGCGTGGAGCGAATCTCACCCCGCAGGAGCGAGCCGCCCTAGTGAAGCGTCGCACAGAAAAAGAAGCCGCCCTCAGCAAGCTGCTCTCGGGCTTCACGGAGCGCCTGGCCGACGTCAAGGTGCTCGATCCCGCCTGTGGGTCGGGCAACTTTCTGTATGTCGCCCTGCGCTCGCTGCTCGATCTGGAGAAGTCCGTCATTCAGATGGCGGCGCACTGCGGCCTGATGGGCTTTTTCCCACGCGTCGGCCCGGAGCAGATGCGCGGACTTGAGATCAACGACTACGCACACGAGCTCGCGCCCATCACGGTCTGGAT
>NZ_JAYUPA010000156.1:0-2192 GCF_043760365.1 Armatimonas sp. | reverse complement strand
AGACCTCCGGCGGGCTCTGCATTGCGGTCGCACCAGGCAAGCTGGCGTCGCTGCTGACGGCATTGCAGAAACACGGTGTCGAGACGCGTGCCGTGATCGGGCGCGTGGAGGAAGGCGAGCCACAGATCGTTGTCGAGTAGCCGATGACCCAACTTGATGAGGACGAGCAGACCTTCAACTGCGTGGCCGGGAGCAAGAAAGCCTGCCATACCTGGTTTAAGAAGCGCTGCACGCCGCGTGGCGGTCGGCTACTTGGGAATCGGACAACCAATCCTGCGCAACCGACCGTGATCTCTGAGCCGACGCGTGTGGGGAAGTGGTTTAAAAGAGAGCAACAGCGCCACCAGGCGGGCTGGAAACTCACTATCCACTATCGAAAACTACGCCGTCGCCGTGTACAGATTCCCGAGCTGGGCCTCGATGCTTGGCTGGAGTGGCCCAGGAATGGAGCATGCTACAATATCTGGTCGTTTTAACCGCTTGAAATGTGTATAATCAGCCGATGAGTATGCGTTTCATTCGGGGAGTTAGCAGTGCATGAGCGGATTCGCGGGCTGGATAGTCTACGTTTTCTGTGTGCTACGCTGGTGGTTTTGGGGCACATAGGAATTCCTGTTCCACTGTCGGTAGCACTGGCGACTAACATACAGAATGGGCTTGCCAATCTGTTTAATAGCCCGGCGGCTGTGATTGTCTTTTTTGTGATCAGCGGTTTCTGTATCCACTATCCCTATCAAACGCGAACCGTACTGCCGCTTTATTCCTACTACACACGTCGTCTCATTCGAATTCTTGTTCCTGCCGGGGCTGCTATTGGTCTCTGGAGGGCACTTGGTGAGATTCCTCAGGCACCAGATTTTGGTATCTTTTGGAGCGTTTTGTGTGAGGTTATCTATTACCTTTTGTATCCACTTCTCTTTCTTCTGCGAAAGAAATTTACCTGGGAACAGCTGATTACAGCGACAATGCTCCTTGCTCTTGGGCTTACTATGGCGAACCTGGAGCTGCTGCGGATCGCACACAATGGCTACACAGCACTGGGGCTCTGGACCTGGCTTGTGGGGTTGCCGTGTTGGTTAATGGGGTGTTGGCTTGCGGAGAACTATACTCACTTCCCGGAACTCTCTATGGCAAGGCTTGCTCTGGTACGTGGTGCCATCTTTCTTACGAGCATTGCCCTCCGTGTGGTGAAATTTCATGTAGCTTCTCCACTGGCGAGCAACTGCTTCACACTCAATCTTTTTGCCTGTGCTCTTGTCGGCTGGCTGGGACTGGAGATTGGCTACTATCGAAACCCTAAAAATACGCCGCGCTTTGAGAAACTTGGCCTCTGGAGCTACTCGCTCTATCTTCTCCATCCTATCGGTCATCGGTTTCTGTTCTTACCTGCAAATCTGCACTGGCCGAAGTTCACTTTACATAGCGCGACATTACTTCTCGCCTTCGTTGTACCTTACATTTTTTACTTGATTGTCGAGCGTCCCTCACATCGCCTGGCGCGCTATGTGGCCGCGCGTAAAAATTCCTAGCGGAAATGGAAATACAGCGCCGCGATGTCGTTGCCCAGCGAGATGATGTAGTGGACGAGAAAGCACGGGAGAAACGATTTGAAACGAATGGCGACCGGGGCGAGGAGGATTCCCCCCGGTAGCGATGACCAGAACTCGGCGGGGGGCTTGCCTAGGTGCAGGACAAAGAAGGGGAGCGCCTGGACGATAGCGGCGGCCCAGGTGGGCATGATCTTACGCAGGCCAAAGAGCAGGTAGCCCCGGAAGAACCACTCCCACGCGAACATGTAGAAGCACATCACGGTCTCGTGGTAGAGAAAGCGCCCGTAGTCTATCTTGCCGCCGGTGTACTGCCCGCCGTGCCACTCCATCCCGTAGAGAATCCCACTGGAGCTGAGCCAGGGAATGTAGTACGCTTGAAACTGCTTCTGGCCGGAGAAGAGCGCCAGTACGGGGATATAGGCCAGGCCGATCACCAAGGAGAAGAGCAGAGCACCTCGCGCGTTGCCAGGGGTCAGGCCGAAGTCGCTGAGCTCGCGGCGCAGGGCGACGAGAATCCAGGTAAGGGGCGGCAGGAGCAAGACGGCGATATTGAAGAGGCTATAGTCATCGAAGCCGTGGAACCGCGTGGGGCTGCGGAAGGCGGCCCAGCCGCCGTTTTTCCAGAGCAGTAGCGTGCTGATC
>NZ_JAYUPA010000155.1:0-2192 GCF_043760365.1 Armatimonas sp. | reverse complement strand
CTTTCCAGAGTGCCTTGCTCCCCGCCAGCTCGCGCTTGAGCCAGGCAAGCTGTGTGGCACCCAGGAGCGCAGTGTCAGGACCGGAGGCGGTCTCTTTGCCCTCGGTGTTGTCTCCTCGGTAGGTGCGCATATCAATCATAAAGACATCGAGCAGTGGACCGTAGGCGATCTTTCGGTAGACCCGCCCCGGCTCCTCGGGGAACTCACGGATTGGCTGATACTCCCGAAACGCTTGGTTGGCGCGTGCTGCGAGAAGGGCGGCGCTCTTGGTCTTATACCGGGGATCGTCTAGGACGCGGCCCGGAAACCAGTTGTTCAGCGTCTCATGATCGTCCCACTGCACCAGCATCGGTACCTCGGCGGCAAACGCGCGGTAGTGCGTGTCAAGTAGATTATAGACAAAGTTCCCCCGAAACTCTGTGAGAGTCTCGGCCACCTTGGACTTGGCTTCCGTCACGACGTTCTTCCAGAGCGAGCCATCGGGGAGGCGCACTTCAGACGACAAAACGCCGTCGGCATAGATACAGTCGCCTGAGTTGATAAAGAAATCCGGCTTGCTGGCCCGCATCGCGCCGTAGCCCTTCAGGCCGCCAAACGCCTCGTTGATGCCCCAGCCCTGGCCCACGGTGTCGCCGGTCCAGACAAACGTAATATCCCGCTTCTTTGTCGGAGCCGTTCGGAGTCGTCCGATCAGAGGCGCACTGGTAGCGCGATCGCTCTCAAGGCCCGTGAAGGTCACGCGGTAGAAGACATCTTCTCCCGAGGGCAGCCCCGTTACCAGCAGCTTGCCCGTGAAATCAGAGTTCTCTAGAACAACGGGGCCAGGGAGCCGTCGGGGATTTACAAATGCCTCCGTGGCCGCCAACTCAACCTGCATCCGTGCGGGACGATCCGCGCGGCTCCAGATAATGGCACTGTCAAACGAGATATCGCCACTTTGTACACCGTATGTGAGCTCCGGGCGATCCGAGCGAATAAAGGAGAGTTTCATACGCTCACTATACAAACAAAAAAGGCTTGCCGAAGCAAGCCTTTAATAAATTATTTATCGGGGCGACAGGATTCGAACCTGCGACCTCTGCGACCCGAACGCAGCGCTCTACCAAGCTGAGCCACGCCCCGAAGCGGAAGGAATAGTATCATGCTGGTGGTGAATCTGCAAGCGATGAAAACTTTTGTAGTGGGGATTGATGCCGGGGGAACCAGCGTTCGGCTGCGGTGGAAAGAGAGCGCGAGTGGGATCGAGGAACAAGTGCGCCTGCCCGCGGCTCCCGACGGTGGCCCTGAGCCTGCTCTCGAACTTCTACGTCAGGTTCCGGGTGAGGTTTTAGCCCTCACGGCCGGAATTACAAAGGTGAGCCGGGGAGATACTAAAGCCGCTTGGGAGCAGACACTTAGAACCGCATGTCCCACCGCCGCTGTAAATGTCGTGCCTGATTTTGTGGTGGCGTTTCACGGGGCAGTTCCAGAAGGCGTCGGGCTACTCTGCGTTGCCGGAACAGGCTCAGTGATCTACGGCGAGAGTGGGAGAGGAGAGTCGGTGCGTGTGGGGGGGCGCGGCTGGGAGTACGGCGACGAGGGCAGTGGTGCCTCTGTAACGGCGGAGCTGATGCGACGAACGCTCCGTGCTTGCGATGGGCTCTGGCCCCACACGCCGCTCACACGGGCCGTCTGCGCCACGCTGGAAACCGACGACGCAGCCCTTGTCGGGGAGCGGGGGCGGCAACGGGCGCTGAGCTTTGGGCGGGGATTTCTGGTGCAGCTCGTCGCGGCATCGGCACAAAATGGCGACGACGAAGCCAAGGGGCTCTTTACGGGCGCGGCGGGCTGGTTGGCACGTTATGTCCGGGCTGCACACGCGCAGCTTGACTTCGCAGGCGGGGAAGTGGTGCGTGTTGTGTGTGTGGGGGGGATGTGGGAGCTAGGCGACTGGATGCACCCCCCTTTTGAATTGCTCATGGCCCGGTGGCTACCTGGTGTCATCACAACAGCTCCTCGGGGAACCCCCTGTGAGGGAGCGCTGCGGCTAGCGGAACGCTCCGTGCTGTAACACGGTAGAATGAGCGGGTATCTTTTACTGAGGAGGTCGTAATGGACTCGGATAATCCCACACTGAAATGGTCTCTGGCTGCAGTGGGCGTCGTGGTGGTTTGCTTCTGCCTGGGGTATTTTGTCTTTGGTTCCAAGGGGGG
>NZ_JAYUPA010000154.1:0-2192 GCF_043760365.1 Armatimonas sp. | reverse complement strand
CACAGCCCAAGCTGGAGAGCGTCCCCCTCTCACGGGAGCAGAGCAAGGCGCGCGCAAAAACTCAGGCAGCCGTTGATAAAGCCGAGCAGCGCATTGCCCTGCTCGAAACGCGCCTCGGCGAACTTGAAACCAGCCTCGGCGCGGGCAATGGCGATCTTATCGCCCTCGCCGCCGAACACACCCAGACTCAGAATCAGCTTGCCCAAGCTCTCACTGAGTGGGAGCGGCTTGGCGAAGAGCTGGGGTAAACTAGGCGGTATGAAGCGTCTTCACGCAACACTGCTGTCTGCGTCCGCTGCCTTGCTGGCGGCGCTCGCCTTTGCCTCGCCACAAAAGCCCATTCCAAAGCCGAAGCTGAGTTTTACGAATGATGTCTTGCCAGTGCTCACCAAGCTGGGCTGTAACCAGGGAAACTGCCACGGGCAGCAGGGTGGCAAGGGCGGGTTCGCGCTCTCGCTGCGGGCCTGGGATCCAGCGTTCGACTTTGAAAATATCGTGAAAGCGGCGAATGGACGGCGTATTGCAACGAGCGATCCAACCCGTAGCTTGTTTCTGCTCAAGCCGCTCGGGCTTGTTCCCCACGCGGGAGGGAAGCTACTCACTCCCTACTCCGAGGCTCATCTGATTATCCAGCGCTGGTTGGCCGAGGGTCGCCCCGCCCCGGACGAGAAGACCGATTTAAGCGTCACGGAGCTGACCGTCACCCCAGAAGCTGCCCTGGTGCGCAAGCCGGGCGAGAGTGTGGCGATCTCCGTGCGAGCAACCTACAGCGATGGCACCCAGCGCGATGTGACACGCTGGAGCCGCTTCAGCAGCCAGAACGATGCCGTCGCCAGTGTGGACGACGCGGGGAAAGTCCGTGTCCGTGGCCCAGGGGAGAGCGCGGTTCTGGTGGCCTACAGCGGCGAGGTAAAAGTCACGCGGGTTGCCCTGCCCTATGCGCCTCTCTCGCTGCACCCTGAGGCGACCAACCCGCTGGACCTTGCGGTACTAGGCAAGCTAGACAAACTGGGCCTCACGCCCTCGCCGCGCTGCACCGACAGTGAGTTCCTCCGCCGCGTCTCCCTCGATCTCACAGCCACCTTGCCCACCCCAAATCAGACACGCCAGTTTCTGGACTCAACAGATCCGCAGAAGCGCACGAAGCTCATTGACAAGCTCTTAGAGACCGATGCCTACGTGGACCTGCGAACCCTCAAGCTCTGCGACTTGCTACGGGTCAATGGGCAGTTCCTCAGCGATGAGGGCGCGGACACCTACTACCGCTGGATTCGGCAACAGGTGGCGCAGAATGTCCCGTTTGACAAGTTCGCCTTCGCGCTCTTAACTGGCAAGGGCAGTACGTTTCACACCGGCCCGGCCAACTACTGCCGGGTCGCGCAGACCCCGGAGGACCTGACGGAGACAACGGCGAGTACGTTCCTAGGTACCCGAATTGGCTGCGCTCGCTGCCACAACCATCCCTTTGAGCGCTGGAAACAATCCGATTACTACAACTTCGCCGCCTTCTTCGCTCGCTACGGGCGCAAGGGTGGCCCGGAGTTCGGGGAGGAGCAGGTTTTTGTGAAGCGCGACGGCGAGATTGCCAACCCGCGCAATAAAGCCACAGCGAAGATGCGGTTTCTGGGAGAGAAAGCCGCAGTCGTGGGCGAGCCCTTCGCGGACCGACGGGAGACACTCGCAACCTGGCTGACGGGAAAAGATAACCGGCAGTTTGCACGGGTCGCGGCCAACCGGCTCTGGTCAGACTTCTTCGGGCGCGGCATTGTCGAGCCCGTGGACGACTTCCGGCTCTCCAACCCTCCCAGCAATCCAGAAGCGCTGGAGTACCTCACTGATAAGCTCCTCGCCAGCCACTTCGACCTGAAAGCGGTCACACGGCTGATCCTGAACTCGGAGACCTACCAGCGCAGCAGCCAGATTCTGACCCCGACGCCGCTGCTGCCCGGCAATGTGCGCGATGACCGCTACTTCGCCCGCGCCTACCCACGCCGTCTTGGGGCGGAGACACTGCTGGATGTGGTGGGCCAGGTGACCGGCAAGCGGGATCGGTTCTATCCCTACCCCGACGGCATCCGTGCCACGCAGCTTCGTGAGAGCCGCAACTCGGGTTACTTTCTAGAGATATTTGGGCGTCCCAAACGCGAGATTCTCTGCTCCTGCGAGCGCTCGCCCCAGCCCAATCTTTCGCA
>NZ_JAYUPA010000153.1:0-6124 GCF_043760365.1 Armatimonas sp. | reverse complement strand
GCTCTTTGGTATCCGCGCTCCCATCCGCCACCATGGCCGTTACTTTGTAGTCGTCGTAAGGGCCACGTCCGCTACGGAACACCGCCCACTGCACGCCGATGTGCCCCTCGCTCATAGCTTACCTTCCTGTTGCACGACGCTCTTCAATTGCTGTTTGCCAGAGTTCGACAACCTTCTCAATGTGTCGAATCGCATCTAGGTGGCGCTGCGCGGTGGTATCAGTGCTCCCCAGAAGCCAGCGACGTAGCTCGGTAAACGTGGTCACGTTCCACCGCAGGGCCCGTGCCGTCAGCCAGAGGAGCGGGGTGGCACAGTTGGTGGGCGTCGTGTCCTGAGGGGAGATCATCTCAAATTTCCGCGAGGTATCGGGCTGACCATCCGGGCCATTGACGGGACGAGAGGCCGTGATCGCGGTCGTCTTGAAGATCTCCACATCCGCAAAGCCGGGGCCCGTGGTGCGGCACTTCTCTTCCCACTCCTGTAAAATTCCAAACGGGCCATCATAGCGCAGCAGCGACGAGTTCACTTCGTCTTTGCCGCGTACCCGGCGCTCCCCGTAGATAAGATTATCCATCTGCACATGATTGGGCAGACCGCTGGCGAGGTCTACACACTCATCACACTTGGTCATCACCATCCCGACAGGAATCACGCGGTTCTTGCCGTTGCCCTCGATCCGCCCCTCCGAATTGATCCCCATCTTCCGGTCGGTCTTGCCATCAATGAGAATATCCATCGCGGCTCGAAAAGCGTTATGAACATCGCTCAGGCCCTCTTCCTGAACACCACGCCGCAGCGCTGAGATATCTCCCACGAAGAGAATCCCATCCGAGTCGGCGATCCGATTCCAGTACTTGCGGTGGGCATCGGCGGAGTGGTCGCTCGTCACTAGAAGGCTTCCCGGATAGTCCAGCAAGTTGATGCGAGCGACTTTGGTGGGCTGCTCCCCTTTGCGTAGCCGAACGTAGATATCGAACTTGAACTCGCGCATCCCCTGCGTACTGGGTGGCCACTGGTTGTAGGTATAGATCAGGTCGGAGAGATAGTCCAGATTACGATCCTGATAGAAACGCTGCTGCGCCTGATCGAGCTGTTCGTAGTTCACCGGCGTGATATCCACCGGCTTCACAATCACCCCGTAGCGCTCCGCGGTGTTCTCCTGCCACTCTTTATACGCTCCAGCCAAAAGCACCGTCTTGCCAGATTCCCGGCCTCCGATAACCGTGAAGTTCATCTCCAGCGCCTCGCCGCCCGTGGCCACGTAGCGCGAGTCTCTGCCTTGCCTGCCCCCCTGCAAGAAGCGCAGTTTCTGGTCGGCTTTCCACGCCCATGCGAGAGTGGCGCCAGCCCAACCAAAACCGACCAGGGCGGGAACTCCCGTCGCCCAGGTCATGAAAGGCCAGTTCTGAATCATCCTATCAATGAGGTCATTAAGAGGCAATGTCAAGAGCGCAACGAGCACAGCCTGCGGGAGAATCTGGACAATGCCCATTCCTCCGCCCGCCATTACCGCATCCCCGCGCACCGCTAGCCGTCGTGCGGCAATCAGCCCGATCGTGGCCGCAATCGCCAGCGCGATAAATCGCGAGACATAGTAGGCAGTATTACGAACATCCGTCGGTATGCTGGGAAAAATGGCGCGCGCCATCAAAATCGTGAAGACCGCCACCATCCCCGTGACGATACCCGTTACCGCCCAGTCACGCAGCGCATCCACTGCCTTGTAGGTAGCCCCTTTGCCCGCAGTGGCTCTCTTGGCAACAATCGAGCGTAAGATCGCCGTGGCGATAAACGCGGCCAGGATCGCTCCTATAGGAACCAGGCTATAGGCAACCCGGAGTCCCTGCGAGGTCGTGGACTTGGCAATGGACCAGAGTAGCGCCTTAAACCACATCAGCAGGCCACCCATTCCCATCAGCAGTGCCCACTTCGCCAGCTCCGCGACCTTCAAGCGCTCCATCGGATCCAGGCGCTGGATGAGCTTTTTGTCAGCCGTCTTGGCCGTCACCAGAGGAGCGGGAGTCTGCGCAGGGCGCTCGTACTGAGAAAGATTAGGGCTGGGAAGCTCCGTGGGGGACGAGGCCAGCACATCGGGCTCCGCCGAAAAATCGGATTCTTTGAACGCCTCTCGTGGCATTTGAGTATAAACCTTTACAGGGCAAGTTGCCTGAGAGGATACCATAAAACGACTAGGTTGTAACGGCGGCGTTCCTCATGGCAACTGTCTAGCGTTTCAGGTACTTATCAAAAAAGGCAAAGAGCGCGGCATCTGCTTGCTTGGCCTGCTCCCCGCCAAACCCATGGCCCGCTCCTTGCATCGTCACCAGCTCGGCCTCCACTCCGGCAGCAAGTAAACGATCCACCATCCAGATAGACTGCTCGTAGGCGACATAGTTATCTTTCGTGCCATGGATACAAAGAGTGGGTGGGGTAAGCGGTGTGACCCAGTAGAGTGGACTCGCGGTGAGGTGTTTAGGCCGCTCTTTTTCGACCGTGCCACCCAGAAATAACGGAAGCACCTCGGCGGCGTCCACGCTCTTGCCGTAGGATCGTGTCAGGTCACTGGGGCCGTAGAGGTTCACGACACAGTTCACTTTACTGGACTGCCCAGAGTTCCCCCCCTCACCCTCCAGCTCTTTCACGTCACCGGTCACGCCGAGATAGAGCGCCAGGTGCCCGCCTGCGGAGCCGCCCGTCACGCCGATCCGCTCCGGGTTAATGTGATACTTGGCTGCGTTTGCCCGCAGCCAGCGCACGGCGGCTTTCACATCGTGGATGGCCGCCGGAAACGGGTACTTGGGTGCGAGCCGGTAGCTCACCGTCACTGCCACATAGCCACGCGCGGCAAGCTGCTTGATCAGGCCATCGTAACCATCGCGAGTCCCCGCGCGGAAGCCCCCCCCATGAATGCAAAGCACCGTCGGAAAGGGGCCGTCGCCTTGTGCTGGGCGTGCGAGGTTAAGCTGCAGGTGCTGGTTGTCCGGGTTGGTGTACTCAATATCTTTCTCGAAGACAATGCCCTCCTGCGCCCGAGCGGGCGCAAGAGTCAGCAGCAATAGCGCAAGTGCGCCTATCAAAGAACGTAACATGAAGGCTTTCCTCACTTAGACCTAGTGCATGTCCAGGCCACCGGAGATGTCTATCGAACCACCGGTGATGTAGGCCGCTTTCTCGCTGGCAAGATAGGCAATGAGTTCGGCGATCTCGTCGGGGCGGGAGAGGCGCTTGACGAGCAGTTTGGCCATGAACGCCTGGACATCTTGATCGCCACCGGTCTGGCGGCGCTCGGCGAAGTTCTTGGCCATCATGCCCGTGTCCACAGCGGCAGGGCAGACGCAGCAAACCCGAATGCCCTCTTCGCCCAGCGAGATCGCGGCGGACTTTGTCAGGTGGATCATTCCCGCTTTGCTCAGGCCGTAGATCGTCTGCGTGGGGCGACCAGAGCGCCCGGCGGCGCTGGCGACATTGACAATCACACCGCCATTGCCGAACTTCTTCATCTCGACGGCAGCCGCTTGCAGGCAGAAGAACGTCCCCTTGAGATTAATATCCATCAGCCAGTCATAGGTTTCTTCCGTCACATCCCAGATCGGCTCTAGGCGAAAGACACCGGCATTATTGACTAAACAGTCCAGCCGCCCCAGCTTTGCGGCCAGTGCGGCAAAGACCTCGCGGATCTGAGCGACATGGCGAATGTCCAGAACCGCCGTCTCCGTGCCCTCGCCCACTTGCTCCGCCGCACCCGCCAGTGCCTCGGCGTTCACATCCACCAGGACTACTTTCCAACCATCGCGGCGCAGTAGCTGCCCCGTTACAATGCCAATTCCCCCGGCCCCACCGGTCACTACCGCCACTTTTTGATTACTCATGCCGCTAACATTCCCCTCGGCAATAGCGATTTCCTGTCACCAATGCGCAAAAAAACGCGTCTTTAACTTCCGAAGGAGTACTTATGACATGCTGACCCTACTTGCGGCTCCCGCCGCCTCTCCCTCGGCGTTCCGGGTAGACGACGAGAAGCACAAGCACCGCTATCGCGATGGGGATCACGACCAAAGTTGGGTTTGTCGCCAACCTCCAGCTCTTAGACACCAAGCTCAAAAACGGCGACCTGCGCGGCTCCTCACTGATGTTTGGCTGGCGGTTCTAGGTCTCACCAGAACCCACCCGCCTTGGATCCACCCGGCTCGAACCCACCCGCCTTGGACCCACCCGCCTCGTTCCTCGGCACCCTCCCTCAGGGCAGGGAGGGTTGGGGGAGGGTTTGGAGGGCTTCGAGAATGTGCTGGCTGAGCTCCTGGTCAGAGAGACGCATGACCTCGGCGTTTGTCAGGCGCAAGAAGCTTAAATTGTCCTCTGATCGAAGATGCGATTCTCGGTTTTGGTCATATTGAGCGATGTCCGGGCGGAGATGAATCTCACCGTCAATCTCTAGGGCGAAGCGCTTCTCGGCACAGTAGAAATCAAGAATAAATCGTCCCACGACCCGCTGTCGTAAGAAACGATACCCGCCACAGCGCCGCTGCCGAATCACCTCCCAGACACGACGCTCCGCCCAGGTCATTTCCCGGCGCATCTGTCGGGCGTAGTTACGAACTTGTAGATAGTTTTCTCTTCTCATGCCTGTAGAACGGCTGAGAAGTGCCCATTCTAATAAAAATCAAAAACTATTTTTCCCCTCCCCCAACCCTCCCTGCCCTGAGGGAGGGTGCCGAGGAACGAGGCGGGTGGGTTCGAGCCGGGTGGGTCCAAGGCGGGTGGGTCCAAGGCGAGTGGGACCCAGGCAGGAAATTTAGAACGGGGTGAGGAACTGTGTGCTATGGTTCCTGTCATTCCCGCTCTCATCTTTTTCGCGCAGGCTGCCCCACAGAACAATCCCAGCGCTGCGCCCCGGTACTTCACCAATGCAGAAAACGTCAGGCGCATCGCCGCCGGGAAGCGCTTTGTCGCTTTTGCCACGTCGGGCGGTGTCCGAGTTTTTGAGCGCGAAACGCAGAAGTGGCGTGTCTACACCCAGAACGACGGCCTCCCGACGCACAATATCCACGATGTCGTCTTTGACAAAGCCAAGCCCGACACGCTCTGGATTCTCTGCGGCTCGTGGGGCGACTGGGCAAACGAGCAGCCCGCGCCCGATCTGAGTATTGTTACGCTGGATCTAGCGAGTGGGAAAGTCGAGTCCGTCGCGCCCCCGACACCTGCCCCGCGCACGGCACGCAGGGGCTACCACTACTTCCTCGACTACCGCCTGAGCGTCTCCGGCGGCTGGGCGTTTGTGTTCACCGACAAGGGCGCGGCGCTGGCGTGGGATCGAAGCGCGAAAACGTGGACACGGCAGGTAAATGTTGAAGCTACTGCGCCCCGACCCAGCGTCTATCCTGGTCACACCACTCAGCTACAGATGGCGGCAAGTATCGGGGATATGCTTGCCTTCTCCGTTCAACCCAAGTTTTCCCTGATTTTTCAGTCCACGGTCATTCAGCCTGCCTTTGGTGGCAGTCCTATTGTGGTAAACAAGCCTGTCGTACTGGGTGAAGGCCCCTACGTCCTGCTTTACGATAAACAGACAGGGAAGACGACACGGCATCCGCTGGGTGCTGACTTGCTGGGGCAGTCCTCGGTGAAGCAACCCGCGAGTGGCGGAACACCCCTCGTGGTGCGCAGTGGTCGCCCCGCTCGCTTCGTCGCCGATACCCGTCCCGGCTCGGTGCTCATTGAGTCCTTCACCACGGACACTTCCTCCGTCCGGGACGAAACGCCGCCGCAAGTCACTTTCTACCGCGTCCTGCACCGGGTCACGCCGACTCTCAGTGAGCCCGTGGAGATCAGCCGGGAAAAGATCGAGCCGTCTCAGCGGCAGCCGAGAATGTCTCCTGCTCCCCTTGTCTACTGGACGGACTTCCTCGTGGAGGGCAACACGCTCTGGGTGACGGGCTACAACCAGCCCGGATACGGGCCGTCGTCGGGGATTGCGCGGCTGGACTTGGCGACAGGAAAGTGGGACGGGCCAAAACCGGTGGAGAATGGATTGAAGGCAAATTTTGCCCGCCTGAGTCTTGATTCCAGCGACATCTTTGCCTGGCAAAACTATACCTATCCACGAAAATATACAGCCAAAGGAGAT
>NZ_JAYUPA010000152.1:0-6125 GCF_043760365.1 Armatimonas sp. | reverse complement strand
GCCGTTCGTGCGCTGGGCCGCGCCTCGGAGGGCGTACTCTCGCGCTGGAGCCGGGGCTACATTCCCGTCTGGCTCAAGGCGGGCCTCGTGGACTCCGCTGGGGAGTGGCTCAGTGGCACCCTTTTCTGGCCGCTCTGGCTCCGTGCGGCGGGGATGCATGTGGGGCGAAGCTGCGAGATTAGCACCATTATTGACGTCATCCCAGAATTGATTGCGATCGGGCCAGAGACATTTTTCGCGGACGGAATCTATCTCGGAGGACCAAAAGTCCATCGCGGCACGGTGACACTCGCAAGAGTAAAAATCGGCACCAATGTCTTTCTAGGCAACCACGTCGTCGTCGCGGGGGGCCAGAACTTACCCGATGATATCTTGCTGGGTGTCTGTACCGTCGCCGATGACGCGCTCATGTCAAGTGGCACCTCTTGGTTTGGGCACCCTCCCTTTGCGCTTCCGCGCCGCGAGATTGTCGCCTACGATCGCGAGCTGACCCATAACCCCAGTGTTCTTCGCTATCTGAATCGCCTGTTCTGGGAGACACTTCGCTTTGCCTTGCCCGTGGTGCCGACGCTGGTACTCTATGAGAGCTTAGCGGGCATGGCGCAGAACGTGTGGACTGCACCGCTGTTCGCTGCGGCGGGAGTGGCAGCGCTCTGCCTGGTAATCTTAGCGCTTAAGTGGCTTTTACTGGGAAAGGCACACTCTGGAACGCACCCGCTCTGGTCGTGCTGGTGCAGCCGCTGGGACTTTCTCTACGTCGCTTGGGGAGTCTATGCCCGTGGGACACTCACGGCCCTCGAAGGCACTCCTCTGCTCACTTCGTATCTGCGTGCGATGGGCCTCAAGCTCGGGCATGGCGTCGTGCTGGGCAGTGGCTTCTCGCAAGTAGTGGACCCCGACATGATCGAGATCGGCGACGGAGCCACGGTGACGGCGGCGTTCCAAGCCCACACGTTCGAGGACCGCGTGCTGAAACTAGACAAAGTACGAATCGGCGCGAATGCGACCGTGGGAAGCAACACCGTTCCGCTCTACGGAGCCATAATCGGCGAGGGAACCTACGTCGCGCCGCACAGCGTCATCATGAAAGACGAGTTTTTACTCCCGGGCCAGCGCTACGAAGGGGCTCCCACACGATGAGCCAAGGTAACCTCTCCCCCTGCCCCCTCTCTTCCCCAACGAGGAACGAGTGTCCGGGGGAGGGAGGGGCGGGGGTGGGAAAGGTTACGCGGAGCGGTAAAATGACACGCCTCCCCGCACTCGATGTTGCACGTGGAATCGCCGTTTTGGGGATGATCTACCTGCACTTGGTCGGCTCCCAGCTGGCGAATATTCTCGAAGGTCGAGCAGCGGCGCTCTTTTTTTTGCTCGCGGGAATGGCCTGGGCACTCCAAGCAAGGCATACGCCTCATCCGATGAAGCTCGCTCGTCGCGCTCTGACACTCGCGGTTTTCGGGGCACTATTCCATCGCTTTGTCTGGCCCACGGAAGTTCTGGTGCCACTCGCGCTAATGATGGTGCTTAGCATCTTGCTCTGGCGTGCGGGCCAACGCACGGTATGGAGTGTGCTCGTGCTGATTCTCGCTGTTACCCCGCTCGTTCAGGCGCACCTCACTCACTTCGTCACCACAGACTGGCTCGACGACGGCGGTCATCTTGCGGATCACGGGCCTGGTTGGGCGACGCTACGGGCGCTTGTCTTCGATGGAAACTACCCGATTCTTCCCTGGCTCGCGCTACCGCTTCTAGGAGTCATTGCTGTCGCTGGTGCCGGACCGACGACCGAGCGTGCTAGGCGCTGCTTTTGGGGTGCCTTGGTCGTTACCGTCATCACGCAGCTCCCGGGGGAGCGCCTTGGCCCGACAACCTGGATTCCGACCACACTGCCGTTTTTACTGCGCATCGGGAGCAGCGCTGCCACTGTGATTGCGGGCCTACTCTGGTGGGACGGTGCACGGGGCTTGCCCAAAATCACCCAGCTACTCGCACGGCTTGGACAAGCATCACTCACGCACTATGTTCTGCATCTTGTTGCCGTCTTTGCCCCGCTGCGCCTCTTCTATCCCGACGAAGACTGGCCCGTTCACCTTGGGCTCTGGGCGTTCTTTGGCTACGTGCTCCTCGCGCTCCCGCTCACCACGCTCTGGTTCCGGCATTTTTCGCGTGGCCCGCTAGAGAGTCTCTGGGCACGCGCCTAGAAAGCCTAGAAATCCGTTCCTGTCTTATCCAGGCTTAGCTCCTTGATCCAGGCATTGCGGTAGCGCACATCGTGGCCCTCGCACTGGAGCTTGAGGCCCTGGGGCGTGTCCGTGATTCCACGCCCCCCGTCGTTTCCGCCATCCACACCGGAGTCAGCGCCGCCCCAGACCTGACTAATGGGCACATCCGAGTGCGCTTTCTGGCCGTTGAGATAGATCGTCGTGCGGGCCTTCTCGACCAGCTTGCCACCCACAAATCGCGCGGCACGAAAGACAATATCGTACGCGTTCCACTTTCCGAGGCCATGGTAGGCGTGGTACGGCGCGGGCTGCTCATTGATCACCGCCCCGAGGCCGTGCGTCGTTCGGTCGCCATCGCAGATCTGGATCTCGTAGCGGTTCTGAAGATACACGCCGCTGTTGCCGCCCGGCTTTGCGATCCAGAACTCAATGTGCAACCGAAAGTCTCGGTAGGTGCGTTTCGTCACAATATCCGCCGCGCCGTAGAGCCCCCCCGCAGCGGCGGGATCGTCTGTCTGGACACAGGTACCGCCGTCTATGGGGTCTTGAACCACCTGCCACTTAATCGGCAGCGACGAACGAAAGCGCGGGCCTTGCCAGTACGTCCACTTGTCGTCGAGCAGCTTTCGCGTGCCATTCAGAATCACCTCCGCCCCAGAAATGGGCTTTGCACCGACACCAATATCGCGTCGCTTCCTCAGATACGGCGGAGTCGTGCGCCCCTCGGCCTTCACGCGCTCCAGCAATGCTTTTAGCTCCAACACGAGACCGGGCTGCTCGACGTAGCGATTTGTGCGCTCTGCAGGGTCGTCCTTGAGAGAGAACAGCTCACCGGGCTGGCCGTGCGCCGGGCCGTGCCGCAGCGACTCCGGCTCGCCCTTCCCGTTGTCGTTGCCACTGGGGGCGTTGATAAAAACCCAGTTGTCTTTGCGAATGGCAAACTTCCCCGACGCGGCTTGATGCACCGTGGGAATCGTGCGCCTCTTGCCGGGCTTACCTGTCAGCGCGGGCAGTAGATCCACACTATCCTCAGCGGAGTCAGCGGGCAGCTCAGCTCCCAGCACACCGGCCAGAGTCGCCATCAAGTCCACATGGCAGATTGTCTCTTTACACACCGAACCCGCACGAATTTTCCCAGGCCAGCGTGCGAGAAACGCAACACGGTGCCCGCCTTCCCACATGTCGCGCTTGGCTCCGCGCAAGCCTCCCCGGCTGTCGTGGCCAAACTCCGTGATGCGGTCATAGACACCGATCTTTACCTCCCCTGTGAGCTCCGGGCCGTTGTCCGATGTAAAGATCACGAGGGTGTTTTCCTCCAACCCATTTCGCTTCAGCGCCGCTAAGACATCCCCAACCACACCATCAGTCTGCGCGACAAAATCACCGTAGGCTCCAACTTTGGTCTTGCCCTGCCACTCGGGCGAGGGCACCACGGGAAAGTGTGGCGATGTCAGCGGCAGGTACAAAAAGAACGGTTTACCCTCTTTACTCGCCTTGCCCGCCTTCTCCAGCCAGCGCACGGCGCGGCGGCCTACCTCGGGCAAAATGTCTTCCAGCTTCCAGCCGTCGAGGATCGGCCCGGGCCGGTTGATCTGCCCGTCTCTCTCCGTGTGCCGCGTGGGAACCCCCACGGTTCGGTCGCCCTCGATAAAGCAATACGGCGGGAAATTGGGCAGGTCCACGCCAAAGTAGTAATCAAAACCCCGCGCCGTCGGGCCATCGCCGATGGGTTTGGAAAAATCCACATTACTCGGCCCAGCATTCACGCCCTTAGGCGGCGCACCGTCTTTGGTCGGCCAGGTCCAGCCCAGATGCCACTTCCCCACACACGCCGTCGCGTAGCCATAGCCGCGCAGCAACAAGGCGAGATTCAGGCGATCTCTCTCTAAAATCGGCTTGCCCCACGGTGCCACCACCCCGTTTTGCAGAATCCCGCGCCACGCATAGCGCCCCGTGAGCATCGCGTAGCGCGTGGGAGAGCACACGGAAGCGGGCGCGTGGGCATCGGTGGCACGCACGCCCTCCCGCGCAAGCTGATCGAGATTCGGAGTCGGAATCTTTGAGGCAGGATTGTAACAGCCAAGATCCCCGTAGCCGAGGTCATCGGCAAGGATCACGACAATATTGGGACGATTAAGCGGCGTTGCAGGCATGAAGAAGGGTTCACCACGAGGCATGGGATTTCCTGTCATAAACGTTTGGAGTGCGTTGAGCTGGAGAAGACTAACAAAGCCCACGGCAAACTGGGATAAAATGGCTATGGAGAGATGACAAGATGCAAATGGTGATTGAGCAGATTCCGGGCGGGTATCGTGCAAAGCCGTGGACCGATTCCGTGGAGGGAGCGACCTTGGACGAGGTATTTCAGAAGATGACTGCACTGGTTAAGCGCTACCAAGTTGAAGACTGGACGGAAGCACCATGAAACCGATCCAGCGAACCCTCTTTACCGCCCTAGGAGTTCTGCTCGCCGTTGTCGGTGCAAGCAAGGTGACCCCGCCAAAGGCCACAAAAGTGGCAGAGACGCGCTCACCGAGGGAAAACTCCTGGACGTACACAGTCGTCTGCAAGCACTGCGGCGAAACCTACGAAGTGCCACGCGCCTGCACCTTCACCGCCACCGACATAGAGACGAAGCACCAGCACATCACTCCAGAGCAAGAGGCGCGTGCGATTCAAATCCTCGAAGCGCATTTAAAGACCTCACCTTCCCCGGAAGAGAAACTGTGGGCGGAGAAGCTAGATGCACTACAGCCCACCAAGTAACCTGTGGCTCCAAAATGCCTCCCGCTCTCTCGTGTTCATTGGAGTGCTCCTTATGCTCATTGCCTTACTCACCACCCGAATCGCGCAGGAGTCCCAGTGGCGAGCCGCGCCTCATCCAAAAGTTCCTTTTTGCGGTGGGATAAGTATCAGCGACAAGCACACCTAAACGCCCCTCCCCAGGCCCGTTTACGGGTCTTGTCGCACCAGCGGGCCGCTTTAGCCGCCCGTCCGAAAAACGCCCCCGAAACGCCGTCGTGATACCATGACCCCGATATGGCACTCTGGGGCGGACGATTCGAGGGCACGACCGATGCTCTCGTCTGGAAATTTAATCAATCACTTCCTTTTGACCAAAGGCTTTGGCGTGAGGACATCACCGGCAGCATCGCGCATGCGAAGATGCTGGGTAAGCAGGGCATTGTCCCGGAAAGCGACGCCGCAAAAATAGTCACCGGGCTGGAGGCGCTTTACTCTGACCTGGAGAGCGGCTCGGCCCACTTGCCGCCCGAGGCCGAGGACATTCACTCCGCCATCGAGAGCATGCTCTTTGAGCGTCTCGGTAAAGAGGTCGCGGGCAAGCTCCACACAGCGCGCTCCCGCAACGACCAGATCGCCACCGATGTGCGGCTCTGGCTACGGACGGCGCTGGATGAGTTGCGCGGGGAACTAACCAAGCTTCGGGTGCAGCTTGTGGCGCTGGCCGAGGCGAATTTAGGAACTGTGCTGCCTGGGCGGACGCACCACCAGCACGCGCAGCCCGTCTTACTTTCTCATCACTTACTGGCCTACTTCTGGATGCTCAGCCGCGACGATGAGCGGCTTTCTGACTGCCGTAAGCGCCTGAACTTTCTGCCGCTCGGGGCGGGGGCACTCGCGGGGACGCCGTTTCCGATTGACCGCGCGTTTGTCGCCGCTGAGCTAGGCTTTGACGGTATCTGCCCCAACTCGCTCGATGCCGTCGCGGATAGAGATTTCGCCGTGGAGTTCTGCGCCGATGCCAGCTTGCTTCAGCTTCACCTCTCACGCCTCGCCGAAGAGCTTGTGCTCTGGAGCGCACCGGAGTTTGGCTTTGTGGAGCTAGCCGACTCAGTCACCACGGGCAGCAGCATCATGCCGCAGAAGAAAAACCCCGATGTCGCC
>NZ_JAYUPA010000151.1:0-2199 GCF_043760365.1 Armatimonas sp. | reverse complement strand
GAACTGTCTTGCGAATTGCGACGGCAGTCAAGCTTCCCATTACTAGCAACACTGCCGCCGCGATGCTCCCGATCTGCCATCTTGCCTTCGACACTGCCGCTCGCTGACGCCGCAGTTCGGCATCGGGCATGTGGGAGAGCACCCAGGCTTTGTCAAAGACATGGTCGTAAATGCGGTTGCGTATCGCCAGATTATTGCCTTCCAGGCGGCAAACGCCCGAGAGACGCAGAACGCCGCACAGTGGATTCGTTTCGTCATCGAGGACGCGTTTGCCGGATCGCACTTTTCCATACAAATCGAGCAGCGCTGCCAGGTCCACTTCGCTTTTCAATAAGCGATTGCGCACAAAGCTAATGTTGTCGTCGGACTCCTGCGCCGATTTGGACAGAAACAGGGCGTCGCAGAGCTTATCCACAGATGTGCCCGGCTCCTCGACGACGGCACGACAGAGCCGCTGCGTTAGGTAGGGCTGTCCGCCCGTCCAGTGCAAGACGCGATCCAGCACCGGCTTCCCGCCAGGCAGATGCGAAGCGAGGGGTTGCGCTTCGTCAGCTGTGAAGTCCTGCAACGTTATCCTGCGTCCGATGTTGAAGGGCGACATGCGCGTGTCCGAAATAAGATCGGCAGGAGTAGCGGCACCGACAAGACAGAACGTGATGCGCTGGTAGACAGCATCCTGCGTGCGGCTGTTGAAGCAGGCACGGATTGCCGCAAAGAACTCATCGACAGGGAAACTCAGGCTGCGCACGGCATCAATCTCGTCTATGAAGATCACGATGGAGGAGGTGATCGTGTTGAGAGCAACTTCCCTGAGCGCACCAAAGTAGCGCTGCACCGGGGGAAGTTGTGCTTGCTCTTTCCAGTACACAACGAACTCTTTGCGCAGGTTCAGGCTTCGGCCCGTCTCCGCCAAGAGCCCCGCATACCATTGCTCCGGCGTGACGTTTTGCGCGCCGATCTTGGTCAGATCAACGAAGGCGGTCTGGCTGCCTGCCGCATTTAGTTTGGTAATGGTACGCACCGACAGACTACTCTTGCCCATCTGGCGCGAGTTGAGCACAAAGCAGTAGTCGCCACTCTGTAGCGCCAACAGCAGTTCTTTATCGGCTTTACGCTCCACATAGCTGGGCGAATCCGTGGGCACGGTTCCGCCGGTGACAAAGAAACTGAACTCTGCACTCATGGTGTACAGGATACCAAACCTTGTGCACCGGATACTAAACCTTTTGTTTTTTCTTCATGACGTGTCGAGGTGAGGTACACGTGTCGGGGTGAGGTTGGGTACAATGGACACCAGAATGGAAGTGTCCAATGGTTGATACCAGTCGCTCTGCGCAGATCGCGCATGTTCTCTTTCTGGATCTCGTGGGTTACTCCAAAGAATCTATCTCCCTACAGGGACGGCTCCTGGAGCAGCTTAATAGCGCGGTCAATGGCGCGGAGGCGTTCCAGAAATCTCGTGAACAAAACGATGTATTGCCGATACCCACCGGCGATGGAATGGCTTTGCTCTTCTTCACCGATATCCTCGCGCCCGCTCAGTGTGCGCTCCAGATTCAGAAGGCACTCGCTGGGATGCCTGTGCGCATGGGAATCCATAGCGGCCTGGTGCAGAAGCAGCTCGACATCACCGGCAAGGAGAACGTCGTGGGGGAGGGCATCAACACCGCCTCCCGCGTGATGGGTTTCGGGGATGCGGGCCATATCCTGCTCTCCGCCCAGTACGCGCTCTTCCTGGGCCAGTTCGACGAGTGGAAGCCGCGCCTGCATCTGCTGGGCGATGGCACTGCAAAGCACAACCTCCAGATCCAGCTCTTCAGCCTTCACGGCAACGGCTTTGGCAGTCCCGCACTGCCCTCAGGGCTCAAAGAGAGCAAGAGTAGGCCGGTCTCGCGGCCTTCCTCTGGCATTCCGAGCCAGAAGGTCGTCCTGCTCTACAAGCGCAACCTTCCCGAGGACGAGAAGGTTCTCACGCTTCTAGAGAAGCACCTGGTGGAGAACGGACACGAGGTCTTTGTGGATCAGCACCTCAAGATCGGGGTTGAGTGGGCGCGTGCTGTGGAGGACAAGATCCGCGCTGCAGATGCCGTGATTGCGATCGTTTCGCCCAAGGCGATGCAGTCCGAGATGCTGGAGTACGAGGTCGAGACGGCGCACGACCAGTACCTCAAGAGCGGCAAGCCCACGCTCCTGCCGGTC
>NZ_JAYUPA010000150.1:0-2200 GCF_043760365.1 Armatimonas sp. | reverse complement strand
GAGCTCCCAGGAGCTCCTCAGAGTCCACCAGATTTTTTGGACAGCCCAGGCTTACCAGGCCAATCCGTACCTTCTCCACAGTCTACGCCTCAAAATCCTCTATAAACATTAAAAATGCCGCCGTCACCAAACAGGCACAAGCGGCGATCTTAATATTATACGTCGTGCATTCAATTCTGTCAATTAACAACAACTACTAATAACTTACATACGGTACAATAAACCTCGTGTTTCCTCTTTTACGTCTCTACCTGCCCCTTGCCCTGAGCTTTGAGCTCATGATGCTGGAAGGGCCCTCGGTGCAGTGGGCTATCGGGCGGCTCCCCGAGATCCCCACCAATCTTGCGGCGTGGGGCCTCACCATGCAGCTCTCGCTCCTGATCGAGAGCCCGGTGATCATGCTGCTCGCCACGGCAACGGCGCTGGTGAAGAACACCGACACGTTTCTTGCCCTCCGCACGTTTATGCTGCGCCTCGCGCTCTGGTGCACACTCCTCACTGCGGCCATCGCTTTCACACCACTTTTAGACTTTATCTGTCTGAGCCTGCTGGGCCAGCCCACCCCGATTGTGGAGGCCAGCCGCCTGCCACTCCAGCTCATGCTACTGTGGAGCGGCGCGATTGCCTGGCGACGGTTTCATCAAGGCGTTCTCGTCCGCCAGGGACGCACCGCGCTCGTCACCTACGGCACCGCGATTCGCCTGGCCGCTGTGATCCTTCCCGCGCTCGCGCTGGTGGCCTGGGGTAAGCTCTCCGGCGCGGCGACGGCAGCAATTGCAATCATGATCGGTGTGCTCGCCGAAGCCCTCTCCGCCAGTAGCTTTGCCCGCGCCGTGATCCGCACTCTGCCCACAACTCGCGAAGCAGACGAAGCACCTCTCACGCAAAAAGCCATCGCGAAGTTCCACACGCCTCTCGCGATGACGACGCTTCTCACGCTGGCCGCCGGGCCGCTTACCAGCGCCGCCATCGCCCGCCTGCCGTTTGCCACGCAGACACTCGCCGCCGCACCCGTGGTCTTCTCCGCCCTCCTGCTCCTGCGTGGCTGGGGCTTCGCCGTTCAGGAGATCACGGTGGCGCAGCTCAAGCGGGGCACGATGCCCGAGGCGACCCTCGCACGATTCGCCAGTATTATCGGGGTGCTGACCACACTGGGGGCACTTGTGCTGAGCCTCACCCCACTCTGCGGCCTCTACGCCATAGCCTTAGGCGTCCCCTCGGAGCTGCATTACCTGGTACGCCAGGGAGTTCTCTGGGGAAGTCTCTTGCCCCTGCTCGCCGCCCTCAGCTCGTTTGTGCGCGGCGTGCTGGTTGCGCGGCAGCACACAGGCGCGATCTACAAGGGCATGGCGCTGGGTCTGAGTGTGCAGGTGCTTGTGCTGATCGCGGGCATCGCCGCCCGCTTCCCTGCCCTCCCACTCGCCTCGCTCGCCTTCACTCTCGGCGGCATCGCCGAGACAGCCTACTTGATGGCCGCCGCACGCCGCTAGGCATCCCCGCTTTGCCTCTCTGTGGCGCTTTTCACCTCCCCCGGCCTCCGGCTCCGCGGAGGGGGAAGACAAAGCGCGATAAAATGGGCCATGCCTTCGCCTTTCCCTGGAATGGACCCGTATCTGGAGAATCCCAGCCGCTGGCAGGGCGTGCACGGGCTGCTCATCACGTTTCTCTATGGCACACTCAACCAGACACTCCCCGACGGGTTTGTTGCCCAGATGGAGGAACGCGTCTATGTACTTGGCGAGCAAAAAGGATTTCGGCCCGATGTGGCGGTCAACCGGCCTCTCAGTCTGATACCAAGCGGGCGTGTGGCAACTTTGGAGCGCCCTGCGACTTTGGAGACGGACGAACCGCACCGACTGCGCGTCGAGCCCTACACCGTGCGGGAGCGCTATTTGACAATTGTCTCGCAGGCCGAGCCTGCACGGGTGATTACGACGATTGAGATTCTAAGCCCCGCCAATAAGTCCACCACGGTCGGACGACGGGAGTATCTTCAGAAGCAAGCACTGGCGCTGGAGAGCGAGTCGCATCTTCTGGAGATTGACCTCCTGCGAGGCGGGCGCTATATCCTGGCCCCACCGGAGGACTTGCTTCGCGCCGAGTGCTCCGCTTGGGACTATCTGCTCTGCTTGCACCGTGCCCGTGGTGCGGAGTTCGAGTACTGGCCCGTGCACTTGACGGAGCGCCTGCCTCGGGTAGC
>NZ_JAYUPA010000149.1:0-2200 GCF_043760365.1 Armatimonas sp. | reverse complement strand
GTGGGGACACTTCCCGCCAGAGTGATACTGTTTTCCGTGCGCCCCGTCACACGAACAGAGCTGTCGTTGGGAAGCAAGACCGCATTGGGCTGCAAAATGGCAGGAAGGGGAGAGTCAGCTCCCCCGCCACCGCCACTCTTGCCGCCGCAGCCCGCCATTCCCAGAACCACGAGAACCAGTACCAGAGACCAAATCAAACTCAAGAGAGATTTCATGATAACCCTTTACCTACCTTTGCAATTGTCAATCCTGATTACTTCACCAACGGCTCCTCGCACGCTCCCGTCTCGCAGTTCCAGGAGAGGTTCGTGCCATTTTTATCGGTGCCGCAGCTATCGCCGTAGAGCTGGCCTGGGAAGCGACACCCAGGCGGGCCGGTGGACGATGCCACGGTCACATTGATGGTGATTTTCTTGCCGGACTCACTGTGCGTACACGTCAGGGACGCACCGCCTGCCACTTTCCCCAAGACAGTCACGGGATTGCCCGAGGCCGCCACGGAGGCTGTTGACGCCGCGCTGCTCTGCCAGCCCCACGACTCCGGCGCGGTGGGAACGACCTGGTTATCGACGTTGAAGGCAGTCACACTCACGCTGGCTCCCCCCCCAACAATCGTCGAGACGCTCACGGGGCTGGCGGTAACATGATCTACGGTGCTGTTCAGAGAGACATCCTGGTTGACCGAGGATCCCACATCCCCCGTCGTCATTTCCTGGGTAGCAACCGCCTGAGCCACTCCCGTCCCATCGGCGTTGGGGTAGGCCGTCATCGTGATACGGATCTTCGCCAGAGCGGGCATGGTACTCAGTGTGATATCCGAGGTCGCCCCATTTCCTGCTGGCCGCGCCACCAATGTCTCGCTGATCGGAACCGCGTAGTCAGGCTCGTAGGCACTCACACTTACCTTCAAGCTCTGGGCAGACAGCGGAATGACACGTGTTGCGCCGCGCTCCGGCCAGACGATATGCAGCTTTAGCCCCGTCGCCCGGCTCGACTTGTTTCCAGGGCCGCCCGCGCAACCTAAAACTACCAGTCCCACAACCACTGCGGCTAGCACAAGAGACAAGATCTTAGTCAAGAGAGATTTCATTAGCAGGCCTTTTACTTTCCATACACCCTAATGCTGGCAGTATCAAGATAGAGTTTATCGAAGATGTTCTGACGTACCTCAATGAGATCGGGAAACTCCCGGGTGATGAATACCTTATCCTTCACCACAAGCGATGCCCCAACGGTCGCCTTGATCCCTACTCCCAGCTTTACATTGAGTCCCGCAGGGCTGCTCTGTCGCTTCAGCTCCAGATCCCCATAACCGTCGGCTTTTAGGAAGGGCCCCGCGATACCCAAAAGACGTAGTGAGAGATCCGCACCCGGCCCGAGAGCGAACTTGAAGACATTGAGATAGTTTAAGTTCAGTGGGTTCATCACGACTTTATGACTACTCACCGGAACTGCACCTGTCTGAGGAGTGAAGCTGAAGCCAGCCTGGAAAGTAATAACCGACTGGGGTAGCTCGTAGCCCACCTCTAACTTACCCTCACAGAAGACATTAATATCCAGCATGGGCACGTAGGGAAGCAGCACGGGAACACCCGCCACGATCACGACGAGATAGAGAGTGGGGCCAACAAGGGTTTTCACCTTGACGCGCTTGGAAATGCCCGGGATCTTTGCCGAGACGACGACCTTAAAACCAGACTTGATCTCCGTCGTTGGCGCGTAGCGGTAGATCTGGAGCACTCCTCCCTTGATGAGAATTTGGGAGTCCGTCTTGAACTTAAAAGTGACCGCCCCCTCACAGATAATGCCCGCGTCTCTTGTACCGGCGAGCACTGCCTTATGAAGAACAATCTTAAACTCCCGGGACGTATCATCGGCGCGGCTACGGCCCGGCGGCACGAACTGCACATCCGGATCGTCGGGGGTGGTGTCCACGAAACCCGCCGGGTCGTACTCCGCAGGAAGACGCAGGTCCGCTTGCTGGAAGACGTCTTCAAGATACGCTTGCTCCGTTTGGATAACCACCCCGCCCGCGCCGTCGGGAGCGGTCGAGACGACGCGTAGCATGAAGCCCTCGCCCATTGTCCCGAGAAGCACTTGCCCCGCCGTGAGCGTGGGGACACTTCCCGCCAGAGTGATACTGTTTTCCGTGCGCCCCGTCACACGAACAGAGCTGTCGTTGGGAAGCAAGACCGCATTG
>NZ_JAYUPA010000148.1:0-2203 GCF_043760365.1 Armatimonas sp. | reverse complement strand
GGCGGCTGGGTGAGGTTCTCTCCGGCAAGGACACCACGCCCGAGTTTGCCCATCTGACGGCAGATGACCGGAAGAATATTCGCGAGATTCTGGCGGCAACGAAACCGGGGCTGACGATACAATAGGGGCGCTATGAAGAAGAAAACGATTGCGGATGTGGATGTGGCGGGCAAGCGGGTGCTGGTTCGCGTGGACTTCAATGTGCCTCAGGACGACTCCGGGGCCATTACCGATGACCGACGGATCGAGGCGGCGCTCCCGACCCTCAAGGCGCTTTTAGACGCGGGCGGGGCGCTGACCGTGATGAGCCATCTGGGGCGGCCCAAGGGCAAGATCAGCGCCAAGTATAGTTTGAAACCCGTGGCGGAGCGGCTGGCACAGCTCACGGGAATCACGGTGAATCTGGCGACAGCCTCCGAGGGCGACCCGCTAGGAATCGCAACCGTGACACCTGCCGCTGGGCAGATTGCATTGCTGGAGAACACGCGCTTCACCGATGCCGAGGTAGCCAATGATCCCGCGCTGAGTGAAAAACTCGCCACGCTCGCCGATGTCTATGTCAACGATGCTTTTGGGGCCGCGCACCGAGCGCACGCTTCCACGGAGGGCGTCGCGACGGTTTGCAAGGCGCAGGGCAAGCCGTGTGTCAGTGGCCTGCTGATGCAAAAAGAGCTAGACTATCTGGGCGGCGCGGTGGTGAATCCTAAGCGGCCTTTTGTGGCGATTCTGGGCGGCAAGAAAGTGGCGGACAAGATTCCGGTGATCGAGAACTTGCTGCCGCAAGTGGACACGCTGATTATCGGCGGCGGCATGGGCTACACGTTTGTGAAGGCGGCGGGCTTCGAGATCGGCAAGAGCCTGCTCGACGCCGATTCGCTGGAGTTCTGCAAAACACTCCTGGGCAACGAAAAAATCGCGCTCCCCACCGACTGCGTGGCGGTATCCGAGTTCTCCAACGACGCCGAGCGCACGACCGTGAGCGTCGAGGCGATTCCCGCCGATCAGGAAGGGCTGGACATTGGCCCGGAGTCCGCAGCAAAGTTCGCGGCGATTATCGCGAGCGCAAAAACCGTGGTCTGGAACGGCCCGATGGGGGTTTTTGAGTTCCCCAACTTCGCAGCGGGCACCAAGGCCGTCGCCGAGGCCATGGCGGCGGCAACAGCGAACGGTGCCACCACCATCGTGGGCGGCGGCGACTCCGCAGCAGCCGTGGAGCTCCTAGGATTTGCCGACAAGATGAGCCATATCTCCACCGGCGGCGGCGCGAGCCTGGAGTTCTTAGAGGGCAAGAAACTCCCCGGCGTCGAAGCGCTCGACGACAAATAATCCCGCCGGTTAGAGCGGCGGGACTAGAGAGCCGTTGGCTACGAAGGGCATTCCGCCCATGCAAGTTTTTGTGGGCTCTCCCGTCGGGGAGCCCTTTTTCTCTACGAGGTAGTACACTATGCCCACGGTTCCTCATCCTAATCCCGCAGAGCTCGGGCAAAATTTCTTCTATGGCATCGGCGTTCGGAAAAACTACCGCAAGGCGTTTCCGTTGCTTCTCAAAGCCGCAGAGCTGGGGCATATTCACTGCAAGAACGTGGTCGGCTTTTGCTATGATCGCGGCTTCGGAGTGGAAAAAGATATCGCCAAGGCTCTCTTCTGGTACGAGCAAGCGGCAGCGAATGACCATCAGGTGGCTCTGTTCAATCTCGCGCGATGCTATGAGAAAGGCAAAGGTGTCACGCGTGACTTGGAGAGAGCCTTGTCATTCTACAAACGAGCTGCGGCGCTTGGCGATGTGCCTGCTGTGTGTAATCTGGGAGTGATGCACTGGCTCGGACAGGGTACACAGATAGACCTCCCTGAGGCCGCTCGATGCATGCGTTACGCCGCACGACGAGGGGATTCAAAGTCACAGTATAACCTGGGAATCCTCTACGACGAAGGAATCGGAGTGGCGAAAAACCGACGGTGGGCGACTCTCTGGATGAGAAAGGCGGCGGCGCAAGGGCATCTCGGGGCGCTGGAGTTCTTAGCACCACAGTGAACCGAAAACGCTGCGAAAAATAAAGATCAAGGGCGAGCTGTTTTTTTGTTTATAGCATTCTAATACTGTTATTTAACGGGGTGTGCTAATTTCCTCAGACGGCATATCGAGCCACCTCAGCCAGATCACGTCCTAAGACGAGGTTGAAGTAACGAGCCAGATTGAAGGCTG
>NZ_JAYUPA010000147.1:0-6154 GCF_043760365.1 Armatimonas sp. | reverse complement strand
CGGCGCGGAGCTGGCGGGCAAGGTCGTTGAAAAGCTTGAGTTCGTTGGCGTCTGCCATTTTAGTTTCTAAGTGTCCTTTAGATTACGGAAATATCCTGGGCTATTGTACCGCAGGTTTGTCCGCACCATTCACGGGGCGGGAAACTCGAATAGTCCGGCGGCTCCCATCCCGAGCGCGGCACACATCGTCACCATACCGTAGCGTGCGCCTCGGCGCTGTGCTTCGTAGAGTAGTGTGACACTCTGACGGGCACCAGTGGCTCCGAGCGGATGCCCAAGGGCGATCGCGCCGCCATTCACATTCACTCTGTCCCAGTCCAGCGGGAAGTGTTTCTGGCTGGCGAGGGCTTGCGCCGCAAATGCCTCGTTGAACTCGATCAGGTCAATTTGATCAAGCGCGATGCCGGTGCGCGCGAGAAGCTTAGGAATGGCGCTGGCAGGGGCGATTCCAAAGTGCACGGGATCCACAGCGGCGGTGGCATACCCGACAAAGTGGGCAAGCGGTGTCAGGCCGTAGTGCGCGGCGAGCGCGGCGGTGGTCAGCAACACAGCGGCGGCGCCATCACTGCGCTGGCTGGCGTTGCCCGCCGTAATAACTCCCCCAAAGGGTGTCTTCAGGCCCGCAAGCCCCTCAAGAGTCGTCTCGGGGCGGATGCCTTCGTCACGAGAGATGACAGTGCCATCGGGTAGGGTGATCGGAATAATCTCCGCGTCGAACTTTCCGGTGGCTTGCGCACTCGCCGCACGCTGCTGGCTCTGAAGCGCAAACGCGTCGGCCTGAGCGCGGGTAATGTTTTCTTCCTCGGCGACACGCTCGACGGCCTCGCCCATCCCCAGCCATGTCTCGGCGGGCAGGGACTCATTCGTACGCAAGGTCTCCCCCATGAACGGCACACGGGTCATGCTCTCGACACCACCGGCGAGAATAAAATGTGCCTGCCCGGTTGCAATTTTTGCCGCCGCCGTCGCAATCGCCTCAAGACCTGAGGCGCAGAATCGATTGAGAGTGAGCCCGGCGACGCTTTGTGGAAGCCCGGCGCGGAGTGCGGCCACCCGTGCCACATCCATCCCCTGCTCCAGCTCCGGCATCGCGCACCCTAGAATCACATCGTCAATCAACTGTAAATCGAGGCTAGGGACGCGCTCCAGCACGCCACGCAGTACCGCTGCCGCTAGATCATCAGGACGCAGCTCCTTGAAATTACCTTTGGGAGACCTTGCAAGGGCGGATCGGCCCGCCGCCACAATCACAACAGTGTTCATGTAGGAATTGTACCCCGGTACAATACAGGAATGAACGCGAATCGTTTTCAAGCCGCCGCCGCTCTCGTGGAAGAGGCCGTGGAAAAAAAAGGAGTCCCCGGTGCGGTGCTCCTCATTGTGCACAAGGGAGAAGTTGCCCTGCGTGCGTGCTGGGGCGATGCGGGCCTGCGCCCCACGAAGCGCCCCATGACCTGCGACACGATCTTTGACCTGGCATCGCTGACCAAGCCGCTCGCCACCGGCAGTGCGCTGGCGCTGTTGCTGGAATCGGGGAAGCTGCGCCTCGATGATCCAATAGAAAAGTACCTCCCGGAGTTTTCTCAGCGCCCGGGCATTACCGTCCGGCACCTCGCGACCCACTGCGCCGGGATTCCTGCGGGGGGGGCCTACGCCAATCGCTATGTCACGCTTGAGGAGATTGTCGGGGAGATCGTGCGCTCACGCAAAGTGGCTAACATCGGGGAGAAGTTCGTCTATTCCGACTACTCGGCCATTGCTCTGGGGGCACTGATCGAGAGGAGTACCGGGCAACCGCTGGATCAGTTCTGTCGGGAGCGGGTTTTCCAGCCCCTGGGAATGACTGAGACCACCTACCGGCCTGGCGTGCGGCTGGCTCCACGCTGCGCCTCGACGGCGGCGGGCGATGATATCCCAAGTTGGCGTGGGAAAGTGCATGACCCGACAGCGGCGGCACTCGAAGGCGCAGGCTGCGTCTCAGGCAATGCAGGGCTTTTCTCCACTGCAGATGATCTGGCACGCTTCGCTCAGATGATGCTTCGCAATGGACAGGGCATCCTCAAACCGGAAACGGTTCACCTGATAACACAGCCACAGTCGCCCCTCTCCGGGCCAGACGGTTTACGAGGCGTCCTATGGGATATAGGCAGTACCTATGCCATCCGTGGAGAGCTTCCTCAGGGATCGTACGGCCATACGGGTTTCACCGGCACATCCATCTGGATATCTCCTGCCTCTGCCTGTGCCATCATTTTGCTCACCAATGCAGTGCATGCTTCCGATACCGCTCCGAAGAACATCACCATTGCCCTACGACGGGCAGTATCCACTTCCGTGGCTCGACGGGTGCACTAATTGCGAAGTAATTCAATGTAAAAATACCACAACAAATAAATTTTCGGTATAATCAGTTAAGAGTCTCGACAATGAGACCGAAAGTGTCCAGAAAAAAATGGACTCAAACCGAAGTGAAGAAAGAAAAATATTATGGGACGAAGACCGAAAGTCATTACCGAAGCCGCTGTAGAAACACCCGTTGCCACTCCCGTGGTACGCCGTCGCCGCCGTAGCGGTATCGTGGATCACGTGGCACAAACCGCTCTCCTGATCGACTCTCTCCTGAAAACACGCGGTGCAGCAGGGGCCTCTCATGAGGAACTTCAGGCAGTTGTTAGCTGGGCGCGTGGTGTCCATGCCGAGACAGAGGAGCTCAAAAACCTCGTAGGGCGTCCTCGCCGCCAGAAGGCTCTTGCCTCACCGGAGCGCATGGCAGCCTACGAGCTCAACAAGGCGTTGCTCGATAATGTTCTGGCCGGCACAGTTGGCCTCAATGTCAGTGAAGGCGGCTCGATCGTCTTCATTAGTCCCTCTGGAGAGTAGGAGCAAAATAACAAAGGCCCGGCTAAAAGACTAGGTAGAAACCGGGCCTATTTTCGCGACCAAGGACGGGCAAGAAGCAACCTTACCCGCCGCGCTCTGCACGGAGGTCTGATTCAGACCGCAGGTAGTGTCACGGTCACCGTGGTGCCCACCCCGAGTGTGCTCTGGATGGTGAGCGTCCCCCCTAGTGTATTCACAATCTCTTTGCAGAGCGCCAGCCCAAGGCCAACGCCGCCTTGTTCGCGGGCACGGGAGGCGTCAGGGCGGTAGAACGGCTCGCCGAGGCGTTCCAGGTGCTCGGGAGCGATTCCCTCGCCCGTGTCGGTGATCGTTAGGGTGAGTTTGTCGGTAAGAGTCGCGGCAACAGTCACTTTCTCCTCGGCGGAGGTGTGGCGCAGGGCATTGCTCACCAGATTGACCACCACACGGTGCAAGAGCTTCGGGTCGGTCCTGAGCGGCACGGCGGGAATCTCCAGCAGCACCGGAGCGTGCGGTGGGGGCTGCCCCAACTCCGCCGCACGCGTCGCCTCCGTCAGAAGCTCAGTCAGATCCACAGACTCAGCCTGCACCGCGAGGCTCCCGTTCTCGGAGCGTGCTAAGAGCAAGAGATCCGAGACCAGCGTGTTGGCGCGATCCACGGTTCGATCCGCACGCGAGAGCGTCCGGCGCTGACGCTCTGTGAGCGGCTCGTCCCCCGGCTCCAATAGAAAGCTCGTCGCGGCCTTGATCACCGCAAGGGGCGTGCGTAGCTCATGGCTTGCATCAGCAGTGAAGCGCTTCTGGCGCACAAAGGCTGCTTCCATTCGAGAGAGCATTGCATTTAACACCGTGACGAGCTGATCAAACGTGTCACTGCCACCCGGCTGTGGCAAGCGCGCCGCAAGATTCGTGGGTTGAAGCGCGGCGGCGGCGCGGGCGAGCTTGCGGATCGGAGCGAAGGCGATATCGGTGAGCACTGCTCCCAGAAGCGCCATCAGCAGCCCGACCGGGAGAATCAAAGCATAAAGTGCCCGTTGAATCTCCGCAAGAGCGGCCTGTGTTTCTTCCAGACTAGCCGCCGTCTGGAGCACCTGACCGTCCGCTCGGATCGAGAAGACATGCAGAAGCTTACCGTCGCTTCCCCGCTCCTCGCGCATGTCTTTCCCGAGCTGTTTTGCGGCCTCGAAACCCGCCTTCGACCAGAGCGGCCGCCCTGGATCGGGGGGGTCTTGCAGCGGGATGCGCCGTGGTGGAAGAAGCGCGGTGGTGCCGAAGCGCAGAATGGGAGGTTCGCCCCCCCCAAACGGTCTACGCCCGCGCCCAAAGTCAAAGAAGCCGCGTCCCTCGCCACGTCCCTCACGCCCTCCCTGCATAATACGCCCCCCCTGCATGAACGGAGGGGAGCCGTGCTTGAGGGCTTCTTCTGCCTGCGACTGCACCGCGCGGTCCACGGCATCATACAGCACGGTACGGATACGGCTCTGGGCCAGCGCCACAAGTGCGACCAGTGCCAAGCCGCTGAGTGCGCCATTGAGCAGGCGTGCTCGCCACGTCATCGAGAGCTTAGAGAGCTTCATGGTTTCGCCCCTCCACTCGGCTCCCGAAGGACGTAGCCTAGTCCATAAACCGTGTGAAAAAGGCGCTCGCTCTCGGGGCGCTCACTATCGAGCTTGCGACGGAGCGCGACCATGTGAACATCTATCGTATTTGAGCCCACCTCGGCATCGCCTCCCCAGAGTGCCCGTAGCGCCTCTTTGCTCACGACATGCCCAGCGCGTGCTGCCAGTGCTTCGAGCAGCTCAAACTCGCGGCGTGTGAGTGCGACACTCTTTCCTGCGCGGGTAACTTCGTGGAGATCCGTGTCAATGACAAGATCCGCCACCTGGATCGTCCGGCGGCGCTGGAGTCGCTCACGACGCAGCAGTGCCGCGATACGCGCCTTGAGTTCTGGGAAGGCAAAGGGCTTGGTGAGATAGTCATCGGCCCCGAGCTCCAGCCCCCGCACTTTCTCTTCCACTTCATCACGCGCCGTGAGCATCAGAATGGGGGTGGTGTCACGCCGATCCCGTAGGCGGCGGCAGACGCTCCAGCCATCCATTCCGGGCAACATCAAGTCGAGTAGAATCGCTGCCCAGCCGCCCTCACACGCACGCTCGAAGCCCTCTGCTCCATTGCGGCACCAGGTAAGCTCGTGCCGAGCTGCTTCAAGACCCTCCACAATCATCTCGCCGAGGAGTTCTTCGTCCTCAATTAGTAGTAAGCGCGCCATGATCCCTATTCTAATCGAGAACCGTGAAGCAATTCTTAAGTCGAGTGCCCAGAATCAGTCGGGTGCTCAGAGCTTGAGCAAGCGCTGCGCTTCCCCCAGCACGAACTTGGCATCCGTGAAGGGCGCGAAGCCCGTGTCCATCCAGCGGAGCTTGCCGGTGCCATCCACGAGGAACGTGCCGTGGAGCGCCATGTCCTCGAAGTCATCAAACGCCCGCCAGGACTTGAAGGCTTTCAGATCAGGATTGGCCAGAACGGGGAAGGGGAAGGGCTTCATCTTCTTGACTTCCTCTTGCGGATCAAGGCTGACAGCAAGAATGTTTATGCCTGCCTTCCGGTAACCTTCTGCTTCTGAAGCGAAGGCATTGACTTGCTCCATGCAGCGCTCGCACGCGGCTCCGAGGAAGAAGAGCACAATGACGGGCTTTCCCGTGTAGTCTTTCAGGGAGATCTTCTTGCCGTTGCCGTCTTTGAGCGAGAAGCTAGGTGCTGTAGGCGCAACCCAGGAGAGCGGGCCAAGGCTCTCGATCTTGGGTCGGGACAGAGCGAGCGGGTCGGCGGGCGGGGCACCGCGCCAGTCGCCGGGTGCACCGCACTGCTGCGCGACGGTGCCAAGGGCGGCGAGCAGCGGGGTATCCAGCTCCGCGCGGGCGGCGAGGGGGCGCAGTTTTTCCAGCTCGGTCTTGGTTTCGTCGAGCTTTCCGCTGGCGTGGAGAATACGCACGAGTGCGGCCTGTGGGAGCACCTGATTGGGGCGGCTCTTTACCGCGTCGCGGGCGAGTGTCAGCGCCTTGTCCCCCTCACCGAGCTGGAGCCGAAGCAGCGCCTCACGCTCTTTGGGAAGCCCGGCGGCATCAAGCTGCTTGCTGGCGTCGGCAGAGTTATTCTCCCCCAGCGCGGCGTAGCACTTCACGGCAGCGATAGCTTTCTCGCTGTCTTTAAGCTTGGTGAGCGCGTCGAGATGAGTCTGGCCCAGGGCACGCTTGCCGGTTGCGTAGGCAGCGCAGCCCAAAAGCCGCAGACGGTT
>NZ_JAYUPA010000146.1:0-2212 GCF_043760365.1 Armatimonas sp. | reverse complement strand
CGGGCGCGACCCTGCTGGCGCTCCCTGCCGCCCTCACCGTGCTCTACGGCCCGCGCGCCGGGCTGACTCTCGTGCTGGGCCTGCTCGCCGGGCAGCTCTGGAGCGCGGCAGCGGAGAGAACCAGGAGCCTCGCCCCGCTCTTTGCCTTGGGAGTCGGCACCCTACTGGCGCAGCTTCTGGGCCACCTCGCCCCGCTGGCCGATAAGACCCGTCTCGTTCGCTTAGAGATTGTCGCGGGAATCGGGCTGGCCTGGCTTGTCGCAGCGGGAGTCGGTTACCTGATCGAGAGGAAACGAACATGAGCCGCCTTCTTGCTCCCTTCGCCGCCGTGCTGCTCATCCTGCTCGGCTTTGGCTACCTGTTTACGCAGAGCGAGCCCGTCGGCGGCGTCGAAGGCACGGTGACTTTTGCCCGCAGTGGGAAGCCGCTCGGCGACACACGAATGACCCTGAGCTCCGACAGCGAAAACCGACGCTGGCACACACGTACCAATAGCCAGGGGCATTTTGTTTTCCGCCATATTCCCGTCGGCAAGTACACGTTGCGCGATGGTGCGCTGCATCATAGCGCGGGTTCCTACAAAACCTTTCCCGTTGTCGAGGCCAAGATCACTCAGGAAAACATCAGCCTGAAGCCAAACGGCGCGATACTGGAGCTGGCCTACACGCAGCAGCGCACCTACGGAACCAAGGAAACCCCCACCCTCGCGCTCACGGGAATCGGTAGCGCAGGAGAGAAAATCGCCGTCACGCTGTTTCGGGCACGGCTCGCGGATGTTCTGATGAAACCCGAGCGCGCGACGGCGCTGGGGCGACTGGGCAACCGCTGGGGCGACGACGTGGGCAAGCTGCCACCCGCACTGGCTCCGCTCTGCCAGACGCCTCTCACAGAGAGTGCGGAAGCGATCGCCCGCGTGGACAGCGAAGGCTTTTACTCGATGCGCCTGCCGCTCCGGGGGCTTAAAAACCAGCCAGGGCTCTACTTCGCTCGCCTTATCCACGAGAAACAAACAGTCTGGACCTGGGTGCATCTCACCGACACCGCGCTCATCACGCAGATCTCGCCCGCCGATAAGCGCCTGCTCGCCTTTGTGGTGGACATCGAGCGCGGCACGCCCCGCCCCGGTGCGCTTGTTCAGCACTTTAGGGGCGGCAGTGTGCAGGCACAGGGCAAGACCGATGCCCATGGCCTGGTAACTCTTTCGGCTTCTGAGGGGAGCGGCACCGCGACACTGGCGAGTGTCGGCAACGACGAAACCATGGTCTATGCCCAAGACGGCTACGAGGAAGATAGCCGGAGCCTGGTGGCGCACACCATCACGGATCGGCCTCTCTACCGCCCCGGTCAGACCATCCACTACAAGACCATCCTGCGCCGCCCCGTGTCCGGGAGTGCCTCGACCTACGGGTTACTTAGGGGGGAAGTGGCACAGCTCACGATCACCGATCCGGCGGGGCTGGAGCTGCTCAAGGAGACAAAGACAATCAGTGCCAGCGGCGCGATAGCCGGGGAGTTCTCTGTCAATCCTGAGGGACAGATGGGCTTCTACGACATTGAGGTGAAGGTCGGCGCACAAAAACGCAGCCACAGTGTCGAGATTGCCTCGTACCGCAAGCCTGAGTTCTCGGTAAGCGTCACCCCGAAGCGGACACGTATCCTGCGCAACACCTTGCTGGATGCCACCATTGCCGCGACGTATTACTTTGGCGCGCCCGTCGCCAATGCAAAAGTGCGCTGGAGCCTCACCCGCGAGACCGACTGGTCGTCGGACTACGACAACACGGGCTGGCCGAGCAGGGAGGAGGATCTGGCGGGCGAGGACTACGGCTCGGGGAGCTTAGTCGCCGACGGTGAAGGAAGGCTAGATGGCACGGGTCGCCTGACTCTCTCCTTGCCCACGGAGCCCGAAAAAGACGCCAAGAAACTGCCCACGGCCCAGACGGAGCGCTACAAGCTCACGGCCTTTGTGGTGGATAACGCGGAGCGTGAGGTGGAGCAGAGCGCCGAGGTAAGTGTGACAGCGGCTAACGTGAAGATCTCGCTCACCCCCGAGGGCTATCTCGCACGGGTCGGACAGCCCACACGGCTCTTTGTGACGGTGCGCGACCACGACGGCAAGCCGCTCGCGAGTTCGCCGGTGAGCCTGCGTGTCGAGCGGGCCGACAAAAAAGGCCCGGTAACCGTCCTGCCTGCGCAGCAAGCAACCACCGGC
>NZ_JAYUPA010000145.1:0-2215 GCF_043760365.1 Armatimonas sp. | reverse complement strand
ACTCGCCGGGTGCCAGCGTGACGCTGTAGAGCGGATCAACCGGGTAGCCACGCTTTGCGCCTTTGGTCGGCTTGCCGTCCACGGTCGGCACATCGTAGCCTTCGTACTGGAGTAGGCGTGTCATGAAGGAGATGGGCTTGTCGGACGTGTTGCGCACCAGAGTCTGGTAGGTGAGCTTGGAGTTCATTGGAACCCGCGGGCTGGAGGTGAGGAGCAAGCCCGCCTCCAAGCCGTCCACCGCCTTGTTCCAGACCACTTTATCGAGCGGAATCATAGGCCCACCCGGTTCCTCCGTCGTGATGGATGTGGCAGGAGCGGCAGAGGTGCCCCTGATCTTAGAGAGCCAGAGCTGCGCTTCCAGCGTCGTGCCGCCACTGTCGGGCATGCTGACCCGTACGGAACTCTCGGTGCGGCTCGTGCCATCGGGAGCGAGCTTTGTCACGGAGTAGCGAGCGAGATCGCGTGTCAACTGTGTCAGGTCGGGGGAGCGGTAGACCGTGAGGGGCTGGACGAGCATGTCCATGCCCTCTTTAATTTTTGCGAAGTACGGACTCTTGCCACCATCGCCGCTCCCGATCAAGACTCGGAGGTTGTGGTGCGCCTCCTGGCCGGGAACTAAGACCGACTCGCCTGGGGCCAGCGTGATCAGATTGACCGCATCCCGGCCCAGGTCGGTGTGCCGCACGCCCTTGGCACGCTCGGTCGGGCCTGGGGGTTTGGTATCCTCCGTGTTATTTCGCGTGTAGGGCACGTCGTAGCCGTCGTACTGCAGCAGGCGCACCAGAAACGTGATGGGCTGCTTGGTCTTATTGCGCACCAGAGCTGTGTAGCCAATCTCCAAGGTGCCCAGCTCGTCTAGAATATCCGCGACACCTGTCAGTAGAAAGCCCGGCTCCAGCCCGTCCACGGCGGTTCCCCAGTGGACATCTTTAAACGAGATCGTCGTATCAGGGGCCTTGGGAGCGCCTGGTGGCTCAGTGGCAGGGCTACCTTGAGGGGGGGCAAGCGGTTGTGGCATCGCAAGTGTCCCATTGGGTTGTGCAAGAGTCGGCTCCACAAGAGGCATAGGTTCAAGCGGTTTGGGAGCGACAAGTATCGCTCTCGCCTGTGCCAGGAGCGCACTGGGTGTCAGGAAAGCTACCTTTGGCGCGAGCAGCTCAACAGCCGCTTGCAACCGACTGACCGGGCGCTCGCCGGGCTTGGCGGCGACTTTAAGCGAGGCGAGGGGGAGCAGAATCAGGCCCAGTACTGCCGTCAGAGCCAGGCGCAGGCCATGAGCGCGGCGCGGCTTTTTGGGGTCGAGGATGTGCTTAACACGCAGCTCCATGCTGCCCACCGCCGCCATGCCCGGTGCAAGGGCACTGGCCCGGCCCGCCTTCAGAATCTCCAGCAGGTGCGCCGCGTAGTCCGGGCCAGAGACGCCCGAGAGCAAGACCTGGTCGTCGCAGGCACGCTCGCTCTCCGCCCGCAGCCGCCGACGGAGCCACCACGCGCCGGGTTGGAACCAGCAGAGGGCGCAGACAGCCTCGGCGAGCAAGTGCCAGAGCCAGTCGCGACGGGCGATATGGGCTTTCTCGTGGCGCAGAGCACTCTCGGCGACGGCAGGGTCGCCCGTAAGCAGCGCGGCGGGCAACAAGATCACGGGCCGACGCACGCCCCAGGTCAGCGGCGTGGTGACAATCCCGCTCACCAGAATCTCTGTTTCTAGGAGCGTCGTGCGCTGGCTTCGCGTTGCCAGGCCACGCAGCCGAACCAGCGCCACAGCAAGGCGAGCGAGCAGTAGGGTAGCTCCCAGTGCCCAGCAAGCCAGAACCCACCCGGCTCTCCGCTCATTCTTCGCTCCAAGCCACCCTCCCTGTCCCAGGAAGGGTTTGGGTGGATCTTCTCCCCTTCCCGGGTACCCTCTGGGTGCTGAGGGAAGGGACTGGGGGATGGGTTCTGGAGCCGGGGAAATGGGTTCATAAATGACAACAGGCGCGACGGGCGCGGCAATAGCAAAGGGCTTGGCGGCTTCCAAAAGCGGCAGGGGCGGCAAGAGTTCCTGAACCAGCGGCAACGTCAGTAAGCCACAGAGCGCCAATGTGCAGAGCAGGTGCCGGTAGGTGGCGGCGGCGCGGCGCAGGAGCAAGAGCGCTAGGGCAATGAGCAGGCAAAGAGCCGTGCCACGAACGAGCAGTTCCGTAAAAAAGAGCAACATCACTCAGTTTCCTTTCTG
>NZ_JAYUPA010000144.1:0-2215 GCF_043760365.1 Armatimonas sp. | reverse complement strand
TGGAGACGACCGCACAGGCATTTCTGGGCCAGCGCATGGCCTGTGCCCGCTGCCACAAGCACCCGTTTGACCGCTGGACCACCGATGACTACTGGAATTTTGCCGCATTCATGGGCCGCGTGGGCACCCGCAACGGCAACCTGGATGGCGAGTCGGAGATCTACTACAACCCCAATGGACGTGTCAATAACCAGAGCGTCACTGGCAAGAACCGGGGCAAAGACGCGCCCCCGACGCTTCTGGGAACGAGCGCTCCGATGGATCCCACAAGTCTCCGTCCGGGCAGAAATGGCACTGGCCCCGACGTGGTCGCCCTGCTGGCCGACTGGGTCACGGGCCAGGACAATCCGTACTTTGCCAAAGCCACCGTCAATCGTGTCTGGAGCCACTATCTAGGCCGTGGCGTCGTGCATCCCGTGGACGACATGCGCGCCACAACTCCCTCGGCAGTACCGGGTCTCTTGGAAGCACTCGCGAAAGACTTCACGGATCACAAGTACGACCTCAAGCACACGATCCGCACGATCTTCAACTCCAAGACCTACCAGGCATCTAGCGAGGTGAACGCCACCAACGCGCTCGACAACCAGTTCTTCAGCCACTTCTATCCGCGCCCCATGCTCGGTCAGATCCTCCTCGACAATCTAAACCTCGCCACCGGCAGTACCGAGCGCTTCGGCGACTTCCCCACCGAGATGCGCGCCTCACAGGTCTCGCTGCCCGTCGGTTCGTTCTTCATGGACTGCTTTGGGCGTTCCCAGCGCGAGTTCCTTGCGGAGCTCGAGCCCAAGAACGAGCCCACGCTCGTGCAGGTGCTCCATGTGCTGAACTCGCCGTACGTGGATCAGAAAGTCCGAGCACGCGCCGGAACGGTCGCCACGTTGCTCGCGGACAAAACGCTTGCCAACGACGTGCTGATCAAAAAACTCTATCTGCGAACCCTCAGCCGTCTCCCCGACAACAAAGAGCTCGCCGCCGCCCTCGCGCACCTCACCACCAGCCCCAAGCGCGACGAAGCCGCGCAGGACTTAATGTGGGCCCTGATCTCCTCGCGAGAGTTCTACTTCGTGAGCTAGAACATGGTTCTGACAAAAACACCCTTACATCTCACAGGCAATTTTTCGCTGGATAGGATGATTAGCGCCGTGGAAAAAATAAAAGAACGCCTCTTACGTGCTGCAGAAGCACTGGATTTGGCAGGCATTGCCTATGCAATTATTGGTGGAAATGCAGTTGGCACCTGGGTTGCAAAAGTTGATGAAGCCGCCGTTCGTAATACTCAAGATGTAGATATGCTCCTGCGGCGTGGTGATTTGGAAAAAGCAAAAATTGCTCTCGAAGCGGTCGGGTTTATCTTTCGGCACGTGCGCGGCATTGATATGTTCCTGGATGGCCCCGATGCCAAGGCCCGCGACGCCGTGCATATTGTCTTTGCCAACGAGCGTGTTTTTGAGAAAGACATTCTTCCCCACCCCGATGTCACCGATTCTGTCCGCGCCGACCGGTTTCAAGTGCTCACGCTCGAAGCCCTCGTCCAGATCAAGCTCACGGCATTTCGAGACAAAGACAGGGTTCATCTACGCGACTTGATTGATGTCGAGTTAATTGATGAAAGCTGGACGGCAAAATACCCGGCAGAGCTAGCAACCCGCCTACAAATGCTTTTGGATGATCCCAACGGATGAAAACGGAGCTTGTTTGGGGAGATATTTGTGATCAGCCCGTTGAAGTCATTGTCAACGCCTGGAACCGGAATGTCATTCCGTGGTGGCTGCTCTTGCCCCAAGGCGTCTCTGGGGCGATCAAGAAGCGAGCAGGCTATGAGCCGTTTCATGAGCTGGCAAGCGTTGGGCCGATGCCACTGGGGAGCGCGGTGCTAACGGCGGCGGGGCAGCTTCCCTACAAAGCCATCATCCATGTCGCCGGAATCAACCTGCTCTGGCGGGCATCGGAGTTCTCTATCCGGGAGTCAGTACGAAGTGCGATGGCGCTTGTCAACGAGAAAGGCTTCGCTTCGGTCGCGTTTCCGGTGATTGGCGCAGGTTCGGGGAGCTTTCACACGGAGCGGGCACTGGAGATCATGTACCAGGCGCTCGCGGAGCTTGAGACAAGCGCTCAGGTTCGGATCGTCCGCTACAAAAAAAATCATGAACAAGACTGATGACTTTCGACTCCTGAATGCGCAAGCTCTCACGCGCCGCCACTTTTTTGGTCG
>NZ_JAYUPA010000143.1:0-2215 GCF_043760365.1 Armatimonas sp. | reverse complement strand
GTTTTCCATCCAAAAAGGCATGCAGTCGCTCTCTGGCTAAGAGATTCACGACCACCGTGCTGCTTTCCCTGAGCTTGCCCAGCTCTACTTGCGCCCCTGTTGCATCGAAGGTGATCGGGAGTGGGTGCTCGGGAATGCCTTCTACAAAAGCAAGAGGGTCACTGCCTGAGAGTTCAAGAATGGTTGTGTGCGGCAAGCGGAGCCGGGGACGCGTCTGTGTAATGATTGCTTGATCAAGCGCGTGAGTTCCCTTAAGCTCCTCATGTCCCTCGGTGAGAAAGACCCAGCGGACACCGTAGCGATGGAGAGCCGTCAGGGGCTCCATGGTCGGAATCGGATCGAAGTCTTGTCGTACCCTTTTGAATGTGGTGCTCCTATAGAGCCGGTCTTTCAGTCGGACATTGAGTGGGGTCTTCTCCACCAGCGGATCGTAGCCCTCCAGCATCGGGACACCATAGACCGTGGCAAAGTTCTGGCTCAGGCTCCCGACAAGGCCAGGCTCTCCCCACTCCGGTAGCCACGGTGCAAGGGCCATACTGCGCTGCTGCGGGTCCTTCGGATTTAGAACGAGTGCCCGCACGGCAGAAGGCAACGGTGGATAGGGTTTATCGGGAATCGTCATCACAGGCTGGGAGATAAAGGCGTTGTAGACCAGCAGGGTCGGGATAAGAGCTGTCATCCACTGCTCGGCCTGTCGCCCCCTGCCTGTGATTTGTAGCCCACGCTCGATAATAATTCCTCCGCCCAGTGCGAAGAACAACGCGACAAAGGGCAAGAACTTCCACCAGTGCTGGAACTTATTGAATCCAGGAAGCTGGGCAAAGAGCTGCGCCAATCCGCCGTTCTCCCCAAGGCTGAGCACGAGTGCCAGACTGCCGCACAGAAGCCACGCATTCGCTCCCACGCAGCGGCGGTTCCAGCGAAAAGTAAAAAGTGACGCCAGAGCGAGAAGTCCCGCTCCCAGAAAGACCGGGCTACAGAAATACAGTGGAGCGAAGTTGAAAAGATGGTTCCAGACTTTTGGTGCCCCAGGCTCAATTCCAGGATGTGCAACCTGCACCAGTGGCGAGGGCAAGAGCAGTGCTACAAAGCCCCGCAGTGTTCCCGTCTTGACATTGGCTTCCCGGTCAATCCCGACGACCTCTGCCGCCTGTGTGATCAGTAGCGGAGCTGCGAGAGCAAGTCCGACGAGTAGCGCTGTGAGTGCCCAGAGCAAGCGGCCTCGTGTCAGCCTTCCCGTTAGTTTCCAGAGGAGCACGAGAGCTGCACCCAGCAAGAGCGTGTAGCTCCACATCTGTGCATTTCCCGCGTGAAAGTACAGACCGATCACGATTCCTGTGCCTGCAGCCCAGCGCCAGGAAAGTGGGTTTGTGTTGGTGAGGCGCTGTAGTTGCAGCAATAGCAACGGCGTCCAGAGCGCCACCGGAGCCATGTAGAACCAGCACCTTGTATAGACACAAAAGTAGCCGCACAGAACAAAACTGAGGGCTGCCGTCATTGCCAGCGAGCTTCGTAGCCCAATGCGCCGTGCGAGTGTAAAGGTTGCCAGATAGCCCAGCACCAGATGCAGAAGCACAAAGATGTCCAGTGTTAGATAGCGATCTCTAAGAATATAGTTTGCAACTGCATAGGCCAGATAAGTAGGCGGGTAGGTAAGTGCGTAGGTTCCGATGGTTGTTGTAGGGCTTCCCATGAGCTGGTAGGGGTTGTAGGTTGGGAATATTCCATGGTCTAGTAGGCTCTTGCAGCCTTGTAGGATCACGGGGAAGAACTGTGTGATGTTGTCGTCGTGCACGAAACCGTAGCGCTTGCCGTGAACGAGGGCCACAAGCGCCAGCAATAAAACGCCCAGCCCACCGAAAGCGTAGCGGCGCTCCGTGCTCTCTGACTGTGGCAAGGGGGCGCGTTCCCGCAGGCAGGCAGACACGAGGCGCAAAGTGCGGGTTCGGGGGGGGAGTGCTCTGTGACCAAGCAATACGGTGATAATTCCCAGCACGAGGAGCCCCAGTGTCTGCCCGAGAATCTCCAGAAACGGTGTCAGCTCCGGGCCATTGATTACCCCACGAAAGAGAGGAAATTGTGGTGCACTGATCTCCGGGGGGGAGTCAAACGCGACCAACTCAGAGGAGCTCTCAGCGGGCTTGGGCACCGCCTTCCAGCTTGCCTGCATCGTGGCCGTATTGGCCGAAAACCTCTGCTCTCCCCCGATTGTGAT
>NZ_JAYUPA010000142.1:0-6185 GCF_043760365.1 Armatimonas sp. | reverse complement strand
CTCAAAAAGCAGCTAGAGGATCTTAAAAACCAGCCCGTTTCGGTAGACCGTGCGCTGTGTATCACGGAGCTGAACCAGCCCATCGAGACCTTTGTCTTGCTCCGTGGCTCGGCGGCGGCTCCGGCGGATAAAGTCGTGCCCGGCTGGCCGGAGATTCTGGGTGGTGGCGACGCAAAGCTCCCCGCCGAGCGGGTTACTGTCGTTCCCTCCACGGGCGAACCGATCAAAGGTGGGCGACCGAGCTTCCCTCCTGCGGAGCTGAGCGAGAGCAGCTCAGGCCGCCGCCTGACACTCGCCAACTGGATCGCAAGTCCGGACAATAAGCTCACGGGCCGCGTGATGGCCAATCGGATCTGGCAGGGGCATTTTGGGCGCGGGATCGTCCGCTCCTCAAGTAACTTCGGCCTCGCGGGCGACGAGCCGACGCACCCGGAGCTGCTCGACTATCTGGCCTCCAAATTTACCCATGAGCTAGGCTGGTCGGTCAAGAAGCTCCACAAGCTGATCCTGATGAGCAATACCTACAAGCAACGCTCACGGAGTAATCCCACGGCGCTCAAAGCCGACCCGCAGAACAATCTCTTCTGGCGCACGGACATGCGCCGCTTAACCGCCGAGGAACTGCGCGACTCCGTGCTCGCGGTCTGTGGCAACCTGAATCCTAAGCTCTACGGGCCGTCTGTCTACCCCGATATTCCCGCAGAGGTGCTGCAGGGCCAGTCCGTGCCCGGCAAGGACTGGTACCCCGATCGGATGACGCCCGAGGACAAAGCCCGGCGCAGTGTCTATATCTTTGTGAAGCGCTCGCTGATCTTTCCGCTGATGGATGGCTTCGACGCAGCAGAGACAGACCGCACCACGCCCACCCGCTTCTCAAGCACGCAGCCTACCCAGGCACTTACCACGCTCAACGGGAAGTTCTTCCACGATCAAGCAAAGATTCTAGCCACGCGCCTGGAGAAAGAAAGCGGCGGTAATCTTGACAAATTTATCGCCCGTGGCCTCACGCTCGCACTCCAGCGCCCTGCCACTCCCGCCGAGATAGCTCGCGGCCTCAAGCTGATGAAGACGCTAGAGAGCCAGAAAATGTCAATCGAGCAAGCAAAAGCCACTTTCTGCCTGCTCACGCTCAACCTCAACGAGTTTATGTATCTGGACTGAACCCATCCCCCGGCCCCCTTCCCTCTACGAAGGAAGGGGGAGGCAGGAGGGGGTTTTCTACCCTCCCTGCCCTGAGGGAGGGTGGCTTGAAGTGAGGAACGAACGAAGAGCCGGGTGGGTACGGAACGAACGGAGCCGGATGGATCCGACAGCGGAGCGGAGAATAAAAACAATGGAAAATTTTTGCAAGCGAACACGACGAGAGTTTCTCTGGGAGGCCGGAGCCAAGTTCACCGGCCTCGCCATGACCGGCCTGCTCACCAAAGATGGGTTCTTCAAAGAAGCCCATGCGCAAGGCAGTATTGGCAATCCCCTCGCGCCTAAGCCTCCGATGTTCCCCGCCAAGGCCAAGTCCGTGATCTTTCTGTTCATGTACGGCGGCCCCAGCCACATAGACACGTTCGACTACAAGCCCACGATGTACGGGCGCGATAACCAGACCATCGAAGTCAAGACTTTTGGGCGAGGGGGGAAGCGCAATCAGGGGCGCATTATCGAGCCCAAGTGGAAGTTCAAGCAGTACGGCAAGTCTGGCAAGTTTATCTCCGACCTCTTCCCCAATCTCGGGCAGCAAGTGGACGACATGGCGTTTATCCACTCCATGACGGCGGACTCGCCCATCCACGGCTCGGCGATGCTCCAGATGAACTCCGGGAAAATCCTCTCCGGTTCGCCCTGCATTGGCTCCTGGGTGAACTACGGCCTCGGGTCGGTCAATGAGAACCTGCCCGGCTTCGTCGTGATGCTCGATCAGTCCGGCGGCCCGATCTCGGGCGCGAAGAACTGGAGTAGCGGCTACATGCCCGCCACCTACCAGGGAACCGTGCTGCGCCCCGCAGGCACCCCAATTCTGGATCTTGCCCGTCCTCAAGAACTCTCCAAAGAGGCCCAGCGGCAGCTCCTCGACTCGCTTCAGGAGTACAACCAGGAGCACCAGAAGCCCCGCGCTGACAACTCCAATCTGGCGGCACGTATCGCCAGCTACGAGCTCGCCTACAAGATGCAGGCACACGCGCCCGAGGCCGTGGATGTGGACAGTGAGCCCGAGCACATCAAGAAGCTCTACGGCCTCGACGATCCCAAGACGGCGGACTTCGCACGCAAGATGATCCTGACGCGGCGCTTGGTCGAGAAAGGCGTGCGCTTTATTCAAGTGTACTCCGGCGGGAGCCACAACGACGCCAACTGGGACGCCCACGGTGACCTGGTCTTCAACCACAACCTGCACGCAGGCCGCACCGACAAGCCCATCGCGGCGCTGATCCAGGATCTCAAGCAGCGCGGCTTGCTGGACTCCACGCTGATTATCTGGGGCGGGGAGTTTGGCCGTCAGCCGGTCGCGGAGTACGCGGCGGGCACGGGGCGTGACCACAATGCCTACGGCTTCACCATGTGGATGGCAGGCGGCGGAATTAAGGGGGGCGTGAGTATTGGCTCCACGGATGAGCTGGGCAGTCGCGCTGTGGACAGCCCGTTTCATGTGAAGAGCTTGCACGCCACGGCGCTTCAGCTCATGGGCCTCGAACCCAACAAGCTAAGCTATTTCTACGGCGGCTTAGACCAGAAGCTCGTCGGTGTGGAGCACGTCGAGCCCATCAAGGAGATCATCGCATAAAGCTCTGCTCCCAGAGTGTCAGCCCGGCCACGCTGCCATCGGCCTTAAGCGTGAAGACAATGTCCAGACTTGCAAAGCCGGGCTGCTCGGTGTCAGTAACAAAGGTATCGTGGTGCCAGTGCTTGAGGGGCGTGTCGAAGGCTTCCCAGGTGAGATAGAGTTTGCCACCCTCTTCCCGCACGGTCGCCGTTCCATAACCCGGATCAGTATAGGTGCCCGTATAGCTCGCCAAACTTAGTGAGGGCTTGGTGTTTTTATGCCGCTTCTCGGCCCTGGCTTTCTTATCAGTACGCACTTTATCGGTGTCTTTCTTTGCTTGAAGCTGAAAGACACGGTGCCAGTTCTTCCCACCTTTCACGCCCAGCAGAAGATCCAACAGGCTGTTACGGACGATCTCGGGCAGGTAGCTGGCCATGTTCGTGAGCACCACGAAGGCAACCCCCTCACGCGGACAGATTACCAAGTGGCTGCGGAATCCGTCTATCGCGCCGCCGTGGGAGAGCACGAGGTGCCCCTGCCAGTCGTAGCGGCTCCAGCCTAGGGTGTAGGTCTGGTGCATCCGGTCGGGATAGAACGCGCGCGTGAGGTCATCGAAGGGGACAATCATCTGCGGGGTATGGGTCTCCGCGAGGCTTTTCTGACTCACGGGCGTGCCCGCGCCGCCACCGGAGAGCTGGAATTTTAGCCAGTTTTCGAGCTCCGCGACATTGGCATTGATACAGCCCGCCGGGCCGACATTAAAGAAGTCCAGCGGCGCGTCCAGTGGCGCGACTTTGCCTTTTTTACGCTGGTGTGGCCAGGCATGGTTCTCCGTCGGCACGAGACCCGGCCCCGAAAATGTCACCGAGTGCAGGCCGAGCGGCTCCAGCAAGCGCGTCTTGAGATACGCCTCGTAGGGCATACCCGCCGCCGCTGCCGCCGCTTCCCCGGCTGCGGCAAAGCACAGATTGCTGTACTGGTAGAGCCCTCGATAGCTCGCCGTGGGCTTGAGAAAGGCCATGCGGGCCAGAATCTCGCCGCGCTGTAAGTGCGTGCGGTACCAGAGGGAGTCGTGGCGCGGCAGGCCGGTTCGGTGGCAGAGGAGATCCCGAATCGTTAGGTTGGCGTCGGCGGCGGGGTCGAGTAATCGGAATCCGGGCAGGTGCTTGCGCACGGGATCATCCCACGCCAGTTTTCCGTCGTCCACTAAACATGCACACGCTGTGGCGGTAAAGGCTTTGGTGACACTCGCGATGGGGAACAGCGTCTCCGGCGACACTGTCTCGTCCCCACCGAGTTTCTTCACGCCGTAGCCCTGCACATAGCTTCCTTCAGGGGTGACCACCGCAATGGCGGCTCCGGGCGCTCCAACAATTTTCATGGCGTGTGTCACAATAGCATCAAGACGAGTGGTGTTCATGGGGGCATTGTACCTGTGGATTTGTCCAAGTGAGTGGGTGTTTGTAGGCAGGAAAAAGCCCTTGCTCTGTCGAAGCGGAGGGTATGTTGGCTGCGTTTCTCTGTCTTTTGTTTGCCGATCCCATCTCCTACCGACTCAGCTTGGCGGATGGGACGCGTACCACTGCCCGTCTAACCCTGCCGATGACACCTGAGGGAGCGGTGCTGGTGGAGTCCGACGACACACGCTCGGTGTTCCGGCCCTACGCGGTGAGTGGCGCGACCGCGACCGTGGTGGGGAAACTCTCGCGCTGGGAGGCGCTGCCCACTAAAGGTGGCTGGCTGCTCCAACGGCCTCGGGGCGGCGCCTTGCCGCTCGATGCGCCCCTGCTGACATTTCATGATCTGCGCCTCTTTTTAGGCAAGCGGATCGCCGAGCAGGCGGGCAAGCCGCTGCGCTTCTGGCAGCTCGGCTACGCGAGTGAGCGGCCCGGGCTGGATCGGGTAGATCTGACGGCTTATGGGACAGAGTTGGTTTTGGTAGGGAGCAAGCGGGTGCTTGCCCGCCGCTACCGTGCGAGCATTAAGCTCTGGCTCAATGGGAAGACACAGCGCAGTACGCTCTACCTGGGGCCGTCGGGGGAGCTTCTTCGTGCCGACCCGCCTTTTGTGAGCGCACCGCTGCGCGCCGCCTCGCTTCTGACCAAAAATGCCGAGGGGGTTCTGACCATCACCTACCGCCAGCCTGGCTACGCTCTGCGTGCGGAGCCAACCGACACGGGCTACCAGATCAAGGCACTGGTAGACGGGCACAGTGTTCCGGGGAGTGTGCTCACGGATAAGAGCGGCAAGCCGCTGCGTATCGAGAACGATTTTCCTGGTAAGCCTTTTGTGGGGCTGATCGAGCCGGAGGGCTTGAGCTGGACTCTGGATGCGCCACAGATCTCACGGACCGTTTTGCCTGAGGAAGAGGATCTGCCGCTCTTTCCTGCCCAGCTCTTTGCCACAGCGCTCTGGGAGAAAGCGTTCTCGACAGTGGGGGAGCAGCACTCCGGCGTCTTGATGTTAATGCACGATGGCCTCCCCGACGAAGTGACAATCGAGCGCTTCGCCGATCCTGCCGCCGGGCTGCGCCGCTACCGCTTCACGGGCGAGACCTTCAAAGCCGACCTCATCACCGACGGCACCCGGCTACATCTGCTGCGCCTCGCGGATGGGAGCCAGATTATTGCGAGTGATGGGGAAGCGCTTCTAAGTGGTGTGCCCGCCCTCACCTGGCCGTGACTATACGTGTTTTTGTTTTTTTAGGTTTTTAGAGATTTCTGGCACGGCACTTGCCTAGAGAAATAAACGAAGAGATTTCTCGTTATGTTTGGTGTGACGAGAGAGAAAAAAGCGGCCCGGGCAGGATAACCTGCCCGGGCCATTTTGATATCTCCGGTGGCGATTAATAGTGTGTGGCGCATCACATGACCCCCGAAATCTCTCCCGTATCGGAGAGGTGCATGTCCAGTGCGGCGGGGCGCTTGGGCAGGCCAGGCATGGTGAGTAGTGCTCCGGCATAGACCACCACAAAGCCTGCGCCCGCCGAGAGCTTGGCATCACGAATCGTGAGCGTGTGCCCCGTTGGGGCCGCGAGCTTGGTGGGATCGTCGCTGAACGAGTACTGAGTCTTGGCAATGCAGACCGGCAGGTTCCCAAAGCCACGCCTCGTGAGATAGCCCAGCCGGGTCTTTGCCGCCGGGAGAAACTCCACACCGTCGGCGCGGTAAATTTCTCTTGCGACCGTCTCGATCTTCTTGCGCAGGGGCAGCGCATCGGGGTAGAGCGGCGCGAAATTTGCTTTCTCGCTCGCCAGTGTCTCGCTTACCAGCCTCGCCAGCGCCTCGCCGCCCTCGCCCCCTGCGCCATAGACATCCGACAACGCAACTTTGAGGCCATGCGCCTCGCAGAGCCGCGCGAGTGCTTCTTCCTCCGCCACGGTGTCCGTCGGGAATCTATTGATCGCAACGACAACGGGGAGCCCAAACTT
>NZ_JAYUPA010000141.1:0-2219 GCF_043760365.1 Armatimonas sp. | reverse complement strand
TCCCTGACGCGTCGCGCTTTTACATTCCTAGCCTCTCCACCAGCACGCTGATCTACAAAGGCTTGCTTCTGCCGCACCAGATGCGTGGCTACTACTTGGATTTAAGTGATCCGAGCATGGAGAGTGCGATTGCGCTGGTGCACCAGCGCTTCTCCACCAACACGTTCCCAAGCTGGCCGCTGGCCCATCCGTACCGTTATATTGCGCACAATGGAGAGATCAACACCATCGGGGGCAATCGGAACTGGATGAAGGCGCGGGAGCAGGGCCTGACCAGTAGTGTGCTGGGCGATGATCTGCGCAAGTGCTATCCGTTAGTCAGCCCCACGGGGTCAGACTCCGCGAGCCTCGATAATGCTGTGGAGCTGATGCTGATGGGCGGCAAGACTCTGGCGCAGACCATGATGACGCTTATCCCCGAGGCATGGGACGGCAACGAGATCATGGCTCCCGAGCGCAAGGCGTTCTACGAGTACCATGCCTGTCTGATGGAGCCCTGGGACGGTCCCGCTGCCGTGGCGTTCACGGATGGCGTGCAGGTGGGCGCGGTGCTAGATCGCAATGGCCTGCGCCCCGCACGCTACACGGTCACCACCGATGATCTGGTGATTCTGGCATCCGAGACCGGCGTTGTGCAGGTTCCGCCCGAGAAGATCGTCGAGCGGGGACGGCTCACACCCGGCAAGCTTTTTTTGGTGGACACCGAGCAGCAGCGCATTTTAAGTGACGAGGAAGTCAAGAGCACCGTCTGTGGGCTCCATCCCTACGGCGAGTGGTTGGAAAAGCACAAAGTCGAGCTTGCTGGTCTGCCCGAGCCGCCGGAGCCCGAGCACCCGGTGCATGCGGAGCTGATCCAGAAGCAGCGGGCCTTTGGCTACACCACCGAGGAGCTGCGCCTACTGCTCACCCCGCTCGCGCAGAGTGGCGAAGAAGCGCTGGGCTCCATGGGCACCGACACGCCGCTGGCTGTGCTCTCGCACCGGCCACAGAACCTCTTTGCGTACTTTAAGCAGCTCTTTGCCCAAGTAACCAACCCACCGATTGACCCGATCCGCGAGAGCATTGTCATGAGCCTCTGGGACTACATCGGCACGGATGGGTCTCTTCTGGACGATGCGCCTGAGAACGCACGGCAGATCAAGATCGCGACCCCGATCCTCTCCAACGCCGAGCTCGAGAAACTGCGCGTGCTCAGCGACGATGGCAACTCGATCCGGCTCTGGACGGCCCACGCGATCTTCCGCCCCGACAAGCCGCTGGGGGAGCTAGAGCGCGCGGTGGAGCGCCTCTGCCGTCAGGCGAGCGATGCTTTAGAGCGTGGCATTGGGGTGATCGTCCTTTCGGATCGCAATATCTCGCCCGAGTACGCCCCGATTCCGTCGCTGCTGGCCATCTCCGCGGTTCACCACCACTTGATTCGTGAAGGCACGCGCAATAAAGTCGCACTGATTGTCGAGACCGGCGAGGCGCGCGAAGTCCATCACTTTGCGTGCTTAGTGGGCTTTGGAGCGAGCGCTATCAATCCGTATCTGGTCTTTGAGACCCTCGATGATCTGGTGCTTAATGGCGTCTTGACCAGTGTGAACTTCAAGACCGCCAGTAAGAATGTGATCAAGGGCGTGAATAAGGGACTCCTTAAAGTCATGTCCAAGATGGGCATTTCGACGCTACAGAGCTACCGGGGCGCACAGATCTTTGAGGCCATCGGGATCAACAACGAGGTTATTCGGCGCTACTTCACCGGCACGGCAAGCCGCTTAGAGGGCGTGAACCTTGAGGACATTGAGCGTGAGGTACGCAGCCTCCACGAGAGCGCCTTTCCCAAGGAGCAGACTCCCGGAGCGTTTGATCTGGAGCCGGGCGGCCAGTACCAGTGGCGGCGCTACGGCGAGAAGCACGCCATTAGCCCGGACATGGTGGAGAAGCTCCAGAAGTCCGTTCGTGAGGGGCGCTACGACACGTTTGCGGAGTTCTCAAAGGCCGTCAATGAGAGCGCCGTTGAGGCGTCCACACTTCGTGGCCTGATGAGCTTCCGAAAGCTTCTGCCGCCCGTTCCCCTAGACGAAGTGGAGCCCACCAAAGAGATTGTCAAGCGCTTTGCCACGGGTGCGATGAGTTTGGGCTCGATCAGCCGGGAGAGCCACGAGGGCCTCGCGATTGCCATGAACCGCATGGGCGGAATGAGCAACACGGGCGAGGGCGGCGAGGACCCGGCACGC
>NZ_JAYUPA010000140.1:0-6194 GCF_043760365.1 Armatimonas sp. | reverse complement strand
GGGTCTGACAATCATTGGAACGAAAACGTACGCTAAGGAATCTCGGGAGTCTCCGGCAGCACGAGTGAACGCAGTTCTCCACGAACGACGTGCTCAGCCAGCGCGAACGAGTAGCGGCCCAGGAAATTGAGATGGTCGTTGCCAAGAGGAGAGAGTCGAGCCCGGTCTTCCGGTTTGACCACGGTGCCTGTGGCTATCAAGTGGTTTATTGCGGCTTCCATGTAGAGCGTATTCCACAAGACGATGACATTCACCACCAGGCCAAGTGCTCCGAGTTGGTCTTCCTGCCCTTCTCGGTACCGCTGGCGCACTTCGCCCCGACGGCCATGAAACACCTCACGTGCCAAGCCATGCCTGCCCTCTTGACGGTTCAACTGAACCAGAATCCGCCGTCGGTAGGTCTCATCGTCGATGTAGGGAAGCAGGTAGAGCGTCTTGTTTATCCGGCCTAGCTCTTCCAGCGCACGCGCCAGTGTCGAGGGACGCTCGCTCCGAAGTAAGGAGCGCACCAGCTCCGAGGCACTAATCGTTCCTTGTTTGAGTGAACCTGCGACTCTCAAAAGGTCGTCCCAATTGTCGCGGATCAGGCGTGTGTTCACCTTATGTCGGGCCAAGCCATTCAAGGGGCCATAGTCCGCGCCAGGGTCAATGCGCCAGAAGCGCGTTTCCCCAACATCGGCAAGGCGTGGGCTGAATTGATAGCCCAACAGGTAGAAAAGCCCAAAGATCACATCGGAATAAGCGGCGGTGTCAGCCATGATTTCGAGGGGGCGCAGAATAGTCTGTTGTTCAAGGAGTCCCTCCAAAATCCACGGAGCCTCATGGGTGGTACCAGCAATGACAATTCCATGGAATCCCGTGAACTGGGACGAGGTGAAGTTGTAGTAGGTGATGCCACGCCCAACACCGAAGTACTTGCTGTTAGGGCCAGCATTGACCGTTCGGACAGGAACGACAAAGCGTAGACCATCGGCTGAGGCAACCTCACCGCCTCCCCAAGCTTGGGCCAGTGGGATCTGACTTTGTGCCTCGACGAGCTTTGCATTGGCCCGGACGATGGTATCGGAGCGCAGATAGTTTTGCTGAACCCAGCTCAAGCGGTCACGGCTCAGGGCGGGGTTATCCTTTCTAATCAACGGCTCCAATCCGATATTGCAAGCCTCCGCCAACAGAACCGCACACACGCTCAGGGCGAGATCCTGTACACGCGGCCCTGATTCACTCAAATGGGTGAACTCCTCTGCAAAGCCAGTTCGCAGGTGTATTTCCAGTAGAATTTCAGGCAGATCCACTCGTGGAAGCAGGGCATGAACTTTGTCTCGGAGGCTAATATAGCTTGCTGAGTCCTCCAGTTTGTCCAGCCCTGTCATGGTGAAAGTGTCTTTTCCATCACGTGTTTCGATCTTGACAGCACTGTTGCTGGGCAGATTCGCGGCGGTGCGCCGGTAAGCCTCGTCCAAAAGAGTTCTCAGTCGTTGTAGCTCGGCATCTGCATCGGTTTGACGTTCCAGAGTTCGGCAGATCTGAGGACGAATCGCTTCCCAGGCTGCGCCTTGCAGGAGCTTGGCACGAGGGTCGCCCCAGCGTTCACTCCGAGGCACATAGACATCGCGACGCCGGAGGGCATCCTGAAGCTGTTCCAGCACACACAAGGTGTAAGCGCGGCGGTCCACCTGCTGATCCTGCCCAATGACCAAACGTTTCCAAGCGGCAGGAACCACTTCCAAGGGAGCTTGCTTCATGTCAGGCTTGCGTTTCCCTTCCAATGAAGCAAGATACTTCCACGCTTTCAACACGGGCTGGCCCGCCTGTGTCCCCTCAAATGAGAGCGTCTCCAGAAGCTTAGGAAGGAAGCGACGGGCTCGCCCATGCCGCTCAGTAAGCTCCTCGTAGAACTTGTCATCTGAGGGACGAGTCAGCAGGTCCACTGTCTGGATTGCCTGATGCAGCCGCTCTTTAGGGACAATGGCAAAAGCCTTTTTGCGTAGCTCGGAGATCTCGCAGGTCTCATCAAGGAGTAGCTCGCAGACTTTGCCCAGTTGCCGTGCCGCAGCGTCCAAGTCGCGCAGTGAGCGCAGTCGCTTCCGTTGTCCCGCCCGTTTTGCTTGAGTACACAGCTCCGAAATGAGTGCATCAAGTAGATCCAGCGCGTCGTCCGTGGCGACAATCTCGAAATGACATGCAAATGCAAGGAGGGTGGCCGTCTTTCGATCTGAAGGCATTCGAGCGATATTGGGTGCCCAAGCCGCTGCTGCGAATCGCGCAAGTGACTTGAGTCGTCCGGGAGGGATGGCCCGAACGTCGAGATTGCCTACATCCAGCTGTCTTATCTCCTGCAACCGTTGCAAAGCACTGACCAGCCCCGGGCCACTGATTTGTGTGGGGCTTCGCCGCAGCCGATCCAGCGGACTTAATCGTGCTGCCTCGGGGACAACCAGAAGTGCTTCCAAGCGTTCCCGTTGCTTTGCATCAGGCAAAGTCGCAAGCTGCTTCCAGAGGCGGGCGGATGTGCGGTCGCGGACACGTGCCACCAGACGCGCAAGAGTTGTCACCCCAGGAAGAAGAATCTTACGCTCAGCCAGCCAAGCTGTTCCCAGGTCGAAAAGTACACTGGGTCGCTCTGATGAGATCCAAGCTCGAGTATAGAACCTATCTGAAGTCTCCACTTTGGGGTATTCTTTGGCAATGAAAAAGACAGGTTACACCTCAGATTTGACCACAGAGCAGTATCAGAAAATTGCGATTCATTTTAAAAAGAGGAAAACGGCACCTCGAACCGTGCAATATCACGATATTGTTAACGGCATTCTTTATCGTTTGAAAAATGGATGTAGTTGGGGAAATTTACCTAAAGATTTTCCTAACTACAAGACTGTTTTTCATTATTCTAATCTTTGGATTAAAGAAGGCATTTGGGACATAGTTTTAGACGAGCTTAAAATTGAAAATCGGATAGATCAAAAAAAATGCTCTGCCAACTCTCCTGATATGTGATTCTCAAGCGGTTAAAAATACGGACACTGCTGATATTGAAACGAAAGGTTTTTGTCATTACAAGTCAACGAATGGAATAAAGCGTCATTTATGTGTGGATGTCCTGGGTACTCCATTTTTCGTTGTTTGTACTCCCGCTAATGTTACTGACGACAAAGGTTTCATTCAGATAGTAGAAGAGAATTTAAATTTTTTCATTTCTTTGCCATTGCTATCCGTAGAATCTCCATTTACTATTCTTTTTGATAGTGGATACAATAAATCTTATATCGAGAATGAGATTATGAAATTATATCCCGAAATATTATCAAAAGTGGTTATTGAAATAGCTCCTAAAATGTCCCCTGAAGAGAAAAAAGCGAAAGGTCTTACTGGTTTTATCGTTGTTCACAAAAGATGGATTGTTGAACGCTCTAATTCCTGGATGGAGAAATGCCGCCTCCTTTGGAAAAATTGTGAGAGCAAACTGATGACAAGTGTTGCAGATATTAAGCTTTGCTTCATCCGGCTAATTTTAAGAAGGCTGTATTGATTTGCCAAGACTTCAGACGGGTTCTATAGAGCCAGCGAACAAAGTGAAAGTATTCAGGCTGGTCACCCAAATCGTGGTAACCGTACAGGCGTTGAATCTCTCCGGCATGTTCACGCTGTGTCGTTGGACGCTTTCCATAATGAACCAGGCAGACAGGGTGCTTGACACCAATCTGCTTGGCGACGAAGACAACTGCTCCTGGTGGCACATCCGTGGGATCTGGCAGAAACGTGCCCAAGAAGCGAACAGTACATAATTGAAGGGCAAAGCCCAGACGATTGTGGTCACCGCGCCGCTGGGCAATCAGCTCGCGATCTTTGTCATCGAGGTGGAAGTAGCGGCCCAGTTGAGCCGCGTCTGGTTCTGCGGTGTAGCATCCGTATCGTTTTTCTTGTTCTGCCGTCAGGAAATCCACGGGCATAGGTGCCTTCTTTCTCGTTCCTGCCCGCATTAGGTGCTCTCACAAAACGCTCGTTTATTGAGAAAAGCAGAGACCCTCCAAAACTACGAGAAACCACCCTCTTTTTCCTCTCAAAAACTCTTCTCAAAAATCAAACTCTCATCTCACCCAAAGCGATGAGTTTGTGAGAATTACTGAGGTATCCTGACCAGGACAAAGGAAGAAAACCATGCTGATTGGGTACGCCAGGATCTCGACCAACGACCAGAATCTTAATCTGCAAAGAGACGCTCTCAAAGCTGCGGGCTGCACCCAGATTTGCGAGGACACCGCCAGCGGAGCCAATGCAGCCCGACCAGGATTAGAGAAGGCACTGGGCATGTTGCGGGAGGGGGACACCCTAGTCGTGTGGAAGCTCGACCGGCTGGGCCGGAGTCTGAAACACCTGATTGAGAGTGTCCAGACACTTGATGGCCGCGGCGTTGGCTTTAAGAGTATTCAGGACAACATAGACACGACAACCCCAGGCGGAAAACTTCTCTTTCACATACTGGGGTCGTTGGCTGAGTTCGAACGGGATCTGATTCGTGAGCGAACCAATGCGGGTCTAGCTGCTGCCCGTGCGCGAGGACGAAAAGGCGGCAGACCACCGGGCGGGTTTGCCAAGAAGCGAGAGGCAGCCTTAGCACTTCGTCAAGATCCCAAGCGTTCCGTTCAGGAGATCTGCGAGATTCTCCATATTTCTCAAGCGACCTTCTATCGCTATGTCAGCAGCGGGGAGGATGAGCAATGAGAGACTTGCAGACTGAAGTGCAACGATTTCAAAAGTGGGCTGACGCGTACCCCGTAGACCAGCGATCTGGTGAGTGGGAATGTATGTATGACTATTGGAGTGAACTTTGCACAGCGGTGTCAGATTTTGTCGCCAACCGTCCTTTCTCGACCTGGTCTCCTGCGGAAGTGGACATGATCTTGTACGCACTGGCTCGGGACAATGAGGCGGCATATATCGCTAGGGAGATATTGAGTCCATCTCTAGAACTGCTACTGCACCTCACCCAGGCATCCATTGAGTTTGGCGAGCCAGATGCCCGCTCGCAGCTCGCAGCGATGCTAAGTTTACATGGGCCAGACCATCCTGAGTCACTGCGGCTGCTACGAACTCTGGTGCAAGACGACAATGAGTACGTCCGGCGTATGTCCCTGAAAGCACTGGCGCATCTAGGTGCACCCGATGTTGAAGAACTAGCCTTGGAAGCATGGAACCGGTCCGATCCGAACCAACAGTATGCCAGGATGATGGCTCTAGCATGCCTACAGCAAATCGGCTCGTCAAAACTTGAAGGGCTGCTTACCGAGGCAGAAGGTGCCGAAGAGCAATACCTTCGGCAGTTTGCTCAGCGGCTACGCAAGAAGGTTCACCAGGGAACGCCATTGAACTGAACGAGGCAATGGGCATGTCTTCGTGGCCTTAGCGTACGTTTTCGTTCCAATGATTGTCAGACCCCGTTTAGGGTAGACGCCAACTTGATGTCAGGATCAGGAATCAAAACCTGTCAGGATAGGGTTCGTTTTTACATTCTTGGACAGGGCGAATCAAAGGTCATAGACTCATTTCTGACACATTGGAGGAGCGTTTCGCCTAATTTTACACTGCCGGGGGATGTGCAAAAACAGCCTACTTTTGCCTCACCCTACCTAGCAGCGCCCGGCACACCTTCACCAGCACTCTGAGGTGCTTCGCTTCCTCTTGCAAGTGTTGACGATAGGCGGGCGCAAGCGTGAACTCTCTCCCCCCGTGAAGTCTACAGCGCTCCGAGCCAAGCAGAGCCCGTGCCTGGCAGGGGGAACCTGCCCTGGTCTTGGCCCCACAGAGTGGGCGGACTTTCTTGGGCATGGTTCGCAGCTCCCGTGCCTCTTGCTCTTTGGCCCTGGCTTCCCTGAGTGCCTCAGCGATCAGCGGGGCAGAGAGCTGCCTTTGTGCCTCTGTGTGGGCTTCCATTTCTTTGAGCAGCTCTTTAACGTTTTGCATGGGCTCCCCTATTTCCTGAGTTTTTTTATGCCCTCACGCGCACACGCGGGCGGGCGCGTCACGAGGTCAAGCAAGCAACCACCTGCCAAGGAGGGAGGGTTGCTTGTTTGCGGGCCTAGTCTGGAATGTCTCAAAGTGTCCTTAATTCTAAGTTTAAGGACACAAATCAATGTTTGGCAAACGCACCAGGAAAGCCTCCCCCTCTACGCGCCCGCTGGTTACACGCGTGTAGGGTG
>NZ_JAYUPA010000139.1:0-2226 GCF_043760365.1 Armatimonas sp. | reverse complement strand
CTATATCTAGCATGGCTTGAGCTATCCTTTGGTCGGGAGTTGCTCTTGATTCTACAGCCAAGGTACCTTCCCATCTAATTCACAACAAACGTTTCAATCGGCGGACGAAAGGCTTGAACAGCATCTCCCTGGTCATTGGTACAACAGTCGATGTCACGTACACCAAGGAGATCGTTCCGACAGCAATACCAACTCCGACACCAATACCGGTACCAACGCCCGCTCCGATCACCTTCACGATTTCACCTAGTGCCATCACGGCGACCCATACCGTGGGGGTATCTCTCTGCCCGCAGTTACTGGGGACAATAAAAGTGAAGAACACGGGGAGCAATTCCATTTCCGTGATTCTCCCTGCCGTGTCCGACCTTGAATTAAGCACGACTGGCTTCGTTCTTGCAGCCGGGGAAGAGAAAGACGTGACTGTCAAATTCACTTGTGCCAACTTCCCGCCTCTCACGAAAACGGTCACATTCTATTTGGCTCCCACGACTTCAGGAGCGGCGACTCGTACAAGCGATGTTACCGTGCAGCTCAACGCGGGCTAAGCTCGCTCTCTGCCCCGCGCCCGTAAATTCTGGCGCGGTTTTTTTTGATTTCCGGAATCTTGGGGGGTGAGTTGGTAGAATGGTTCCATGAAAGACAACATGCAGCCCAAGAAAGACAACATGCAGCCCAAGCGCCTGACGCGCGGCGGCTTTCTGACAGCACTGGTGCTCTCGGTGACCAGCGCAGTAGGCATCCTCGAAGGATGCAGCGGTAGCAGCAGCAGCCCCACGCACCGCAGTGAGTATGTGGGAACCTGGGAAACCCGCGCCACAAATATTGTGGGCTTAGCATTATTTTTCACACTTAGCAGGTACTCGGCACGAACTCCTGTAAACCATAGCGGTGAGTGGAGTCTCGGTTCGGGTGGCAGGCTCACACTAACGGGAAGCAGCTCGGACGGCACTCGGGTCTCTTTCACCATGACGGTCATAACCATCAATGACACGACTTTGGAGGTGGAATTACCGGATGGTACGAGGGTTGGGTACACCAAAGTTGCCGTGGCATCTACCCCGACGCCAACACCAACTCCCACCCCGACACCTACACCGACACCAACGCCGACACCTCGGCCTCTCATCAAGAGAGTCTTCAGATTCACCGGAACCGGACAGAGCTTTTTGGTACCTGCGGGTGTCACCTCGATCACGATCAAGATGTGGGGCGCAGGCGGCGCGTCTGCGGGTGGTTCAGGAGCCTTCGTCAGTGGCACTCAAGCCGTCACGCCGGGAGAGACGCTGGATATCTATGTCGGACAGGGCGGTCTGTCCGCGCCACTGGGAACCACGTCCTCAGCGACCTTCGGGAATGGAGGAACGGGGACATCCCCGTTTAGCACAGGGGGATCTCACCAGGCGGGCGGTGGCGGCGGGCACACGGTTATCGCGCGCGGTTTCACAAACGTCGCCGTTGTCGGGGCCGGTGGCGGCGGGAGCGAGTCCGTCGGCGGTGGCGGCGGCCTTGCAATAGGTTTGAGCAATCTCGGCTTGAACGAGGGCCAGGGAGGCACCCAGAGCGCGGGAGGAGCCGGAGGAGGGACGGGACAACCCGGAGGCAGTCTCTTTGGCGGCAACGGCGGCGGCGGCGGTGGCGGCGCGGGCTACTTTGGTGGCGGCGGCGGCGGCACCCCTAGCTCCCCGGGCGGCGGCGGCGGCGGCTCGTCGCTCACGAGCCTGTTGGGCAGCTTTGTGGGCGCGACGGGAGCTAACGGCAACGCCACTGGTATGGCCTCAGGCGGCGCAGCGGACACGGATTATGTCGCGGGAGTCGGGGTGGGCGGAGCCTACAACCAGCCCGGCGGCCATGGCTACGTCGTTATCTCCTACCTAGGATAGACCTTTTGCAGGAATCGTTATCCGCCCACTGAAAGTGGGCGTCTACGGGCGCTTCGCGCCGTGATGTCGCTCCGCGACTACTGAGTTCCTAAGTTCTCAGTCGCGGAGCGACTTCATAGCCGAGGAACGAGGCTCTTAGACGCCGATTTCAATCGGCGGGGGAGGGATTCGTGAAACGAGAAGCCTTCTCTACCCCGCGTCCGGCATTCGGGCGCGGGGCTTTTCCTGCATCGAGCTTCGCCCCTCAGCAATAAATCTTGACAGGAACTCTTTTGCAGGTTAAACTGTCGCAATAGTCGGGATGGCATCTTAAATGCCTCTCAAGAACGAGACACACAGTTTG
>NZ_JAYUPA010000138.1:0-6209 GCF_043760365.1 Armatimonas sp. | reverse complement strand
TGGTCGAAGCACTTCACTCCCTGACTCTCTCGGATGCCCAGCGCACCAAGCTTGAAGCCGTCGCGCTGAGGCTGGAGGCAGATCTTCTCGCCACGCTCACCCCCGATCAGCAAGCACAGTTCAAAGAGACACTCGAAAGGCTCAAGAAGGGCGACAAGACCCAGGAAAAGCGCGAGAAACGCGGTCCTTTCGCCGACCTGCTAGACACACTAACGCTTTCCTCAGAGCAGAGCAAGCGGGTGGATCCTATTGTGGACTCTGCCCAGAAGAAGCTCACGGAGCTGACGGAGACGCTCCGGAGCAACCCGGAGGCACGCAAGGATCCCGCCACGCGTAAAGACCTCGCCCAGAAAAACAAGGCCATTATGGACGATGTCCGTGCCCAGCTCCGCCCGCTACTGAACCCGAATCAGCAAGCGCTTCTGGATACCTGGAAAGCCAAGGGCAAGAACTAGCCCTCTCGCTCGTGCGGGTACAATAGCCGCATGAAAACTCTAGTGACAGGTGGGAGTGGAAAAGCGGGTGCCTATGTTGTCCGCGAGCTGGCGGCAGCGGGCTACGAGGTCACGAATCTGGACCAGCGGCGCGTCGAGGGCCTGCCGGGGCAGTTTATCAAAGTGGATCTGACGAACTCCGGCGAGGTCTACGATGCCTTTGCGCAAGTAAAACCTGACTTCGTCTGCCATGTCGCAGCCAACCCCGCCCCAAGCGGCGACCCGCGCCAGACAGTCTTTGCCAACAATACGCTCTCGACCTACCATGTCTTGCAGGCCGCCGGGGATTTTGGGGCCAAGCGCTTCGTCTACGCCTCATCGGAGATGGCGACGGGCTGGCTGACGACCGATCAGCTCCCTCCGAAACTTCCCTTCGACGAGAGCGACCGCGCGACCACGCCCAATGCCTACGCACTCTCGAAGTACCTCGGTGAGGTGATCTGCGACTCGCTCTCGGTGCGCTACCCGCAGATGCCCATTGTCTCCCTGCGCATCAACAATGTCATCACGCCCGAGACCTACACCTGGCTTGCGGATCGCCGCGCAGGCTATCCCCACAATGGCAGCGGCAACTTCTGGAGCTACATTGATGTCCGCGATGTCGCCACCGCGTTTCGCGCCGCAATCGAAGCCGACACTACCGGCCACGAGGTATTTCTGATCGCCGCTGTCGATACCTGCCTGGATGTCCCGCTGCGAAAAGCGCTTGAAGACCGCCACGGCCCCACCCCTCTCGCACTCCTCGCCGAGGGCCACGGTACGTTCCAGAGTGTGTTTGACTGCCGCAAGGCCGAGCGACTTCTCGGCTGGAAAGCGGCCCACTCCTGGCGCGACCAGTAACCCCCGCTTTAGCCGTCCGAAAATGAGCCCTAAATGAGTAGAAAGTGAGTAAAAAGTGAGTATTTTTTAGCCTGTTATCGTTCGCAGGTATACCTTAGAATCATTGTGTCGTCAGGACAAATGTTTACGAAAGGGTCAAACTTACTCAATATGAATAATAACCATAACCGACCTCGGCGGTTCTGCTGGCTTCCCGCCACCGTTCCACTCGGGCTGGTCGCTCTGGTCACTCTTGCAGGCTCCTCAGCGCGCGCTCAAGCACCACTCGTCTCCGCCGTCTATACTCAGACAGGGGGATTCTTCGACTATGACTTCTCCGTTCAAAATTTAGGGGCATTCACTCTCGCAGATGTGAGTATCACCGTTCCTATGGGAGTAGGTTCGGTGACAAATCTGTCGGCACCGACCGGATTTCTCAATCTCTTCGATGCCCTCTCCGGGCTGGTGGATTTCCTGGCGGACGCGGACCCGGGAACCCCCCAAGACTTCTTTGCGGGCACGACCGTTTCGGGCTTTCAGTTTCGTAGCTCCACCCTTCTGACCGCGAGTCCTTTCACGGCTCTCGATGAGATGGGCAATGCCACGAGCGGCACGATTCAAGTAAGCGCTGCTCCCGAGCCGGGCACGCTTCATTTCTTCGCACTCGCAGGAGCCCTTGTTGCTGCAGTTGCTCTCACTCGTCGCCAGCGTATTGCGACTTCTTGATCTCTGAAAGGATAAAAACAACCCATGTCTACACTCTCTTCGCGCCTCCGGGCAACACTGCACACTGCCGCTGCTTTCAGCGTGGCGGGTCTGTCAGTTCTGGGCATCGTCAGCCCAGAAACCGCTCATGCCTCCAGCCATAGCGACGCGCCTCTGTCCAAGATGGACCCACAAACGAACCTGACGGATGTCTACGCCTTTATTCGCACGCGCCCCAGCGGCGAGCGAGTTCTGGTCTGTGAAGTCAGTGTCCGGCCCTTCTCGGAGCCGGGTGATGGTGTCCTCTACGATGCTTTCGCCGATGATGCCCGCTACAGCATCCACATCACCAATCCCACCACCGGCGCGGAGACGCGGCGCTATGACTTTCGCTTCTCGCGAGTCAGCAGCGCGGGTGGTGCCTACAAGAACCTGGACACGATCCTGCGCTACGGTCGAGGAACCGCCGTCGGCCCTATCCAGAATGTCGGGGATGCCACCCAGAACTTCACCCAGACCTACACCGTGACACAGGTCGTCGGAGGGACATCTACGGTGCTGAACAACGGCGCGACTCTGATGGTGCCTCCGTACAACACAGGGCTAGCAACACCATTTTACAATGACACCACAGGAACCCCTGGTACCAACTTGAACTACGGACGCGCGATCTCTGGTGCAACGAACCGCGCTGCTCTGGACAAGTACACCTTCCAGACCACGTATGATCTCTCTGGTGGAACGACGGTGTTCTGTGGCTCACGTGAAGACGGCTTCTATGCTGATACGCCGGGCATCTTTGATCTGCTCAACTCCCGTATTCTGGGAAGCACCCTCGGTCAGACAGGCGGTGGAGTGGATGGCTTCAAGGGCTTCAATGTTCTTCACTACGCTATCGTTATTCCCTTGACGGATTTGACTCCCTCTAGCTACACGGCTCCGTTTGGTAGCGTCGCCAATCGCACAGGTGTTGGGGTCTACGCCTCCGTGAGCCGAGCACGCATCACCCTGCGCTCTGCTAGCGGCGATCCGACTCCCTCCGGACCGGATATTCAGGTGAACCGTCTGGCCAATCCGATCTTCAATGAAGTGCTGGTTGCCATGCGCGACAAAGATCGCTATAACCGCACCTCCCCAACAGGCGATGCCAGCTTTGCGACCTACGCCCTCAACCCCGAGGTCGCCGTCCTGATCAACGCTGTCTATGGCACCAGCTTCGCCACGACGGGCCGTGTGGATCTTGAGACCGTGTACATCCCCGATGTGATCCGTGTGGACACCACCACCGGTGCAGCGCGTGTCTCAGGAGAGAGCGGGTTTAGTCGCCTTGGCTTCATTGGCGGCGACAACCTGACAACCAGCGGCGGTGCGACCATTCCGGGCGGCTGGCCCAACGGACGGCGCTTTGGCGATGACGTGGTAGATGTCGCTCTGACGGCAGTGGCAAGTGGCCCGACCTACTCCACCGTGACGGTCGTGGGAGACAACATCGCCGCCAACGACCAGGTCTACAACCGAACCTTCCCCTATGCCGCAACGCCGCACTCCGGCCTGCGCAACAGCAAGGATTCCGGTCAGAACGTCGGCTTCTAAATTTCGAGAACACTCCCCCAGAGCGAGATCTCTGGGGGGCTTTTCCAAAAATTGGCGTAGAAATATGAAACAACACGTCTTACGAAACCCGCAGCGCAACCTCATCGCACTGGCCGTCGCGGCCAGTGGAGTTGCTACCTTGATAGGCTGGAGCGTCAGCACGCGCCAGGTAGCCGCTTCTCCTGGCCACAACAGTTCACTAAACCCCACAGACTTTCTGGCAAGTATTCCCGAGCCTCTTGCGCTAAGCCCCAGGAGTGCGGACGCGCAGCTTGCAACGTGCAAAGCCAAAGCCAAGGCGACTCCAACAGACGCAACGTCCTGGCTTAATCTGGGCGATGCTTTAATGCAGAAAGCCCGAGAGAGCGCCAATCATCAGTACTACGATCTGGCGGAAAAGTCCTACAGCCAGTCGCTCGCCCTCTATCCCAAAAAAAGCGATGCCATGACCGGGATGGCCTGGGTCGCAGGCGAGCGCCATGCGTTTCCCAAGAGCATCGAGTGGGCAAGCAAAGCTATCGCACTCAATCCGAGTGACGAAGCGGCGTACGGCCTGATTGGCGATGCACAAGTGGAGCAGGGCGACTACGAAGGTGCATTCAAGAGCTACCAGAAGATGCTGGACATCCGCCCCGATCTGGCGTCCTATAGCCGGGGCGCAAATCTCCTCTACCTCAGTGGCGACACCCGTAAGGGAATGTGGCTGATGACAAAGGCGATCAAGGCAGGTGGTGCCTACAGCGAAAATACTGCCTGGTGTAATGCGAAATTAGCGGAGATGCTACTGGGCGAGGGTGCCGTTCTCCCCGCCGAAAACATTCTCAAGGATGCCCAAAAAGTCGCGCCAAACGACTACAATGTCCTCGCGGTGCTGGGCAAAGTGAAGGCTGCACAAGGCCAGTACGCCCAAGCCATCGCGCTCTATCAGAAAGCCCTTGCTATCGCCCCACAGCACGCGGGCCTCGTTGCCCTCGGCGATCTGTACACAATAACAAATCAGACGGCCAAGGCGGAAGAGACTTTCGCACTCGTCGAGAAGCTGCACGACGAGCACCAGAAATCCGGTAGCAGCGACGAACTCTACATGGCCCGCTTCTTCGCCGAGCACGACCGTCAGCTTCCCCGCGCCCTTGCCATCGCCGAAACGCATAAAGACACGAAAAATGCCATGAACGCGGATACCGTCGCCTGGTGCTTTTATAAGAGTGGCAAGATCGAGGAAGCAAAAACAGTGATCACCCGGGCGCTAAAAGCCATCGCTCCCGATGCACCGGTTCTCTACCACGCCGGAATGATCTCCGCGCGGCTCGGGGCTAAGCCCGTGGCGCAGAAGTATCTTGCACAGGCACTGAATCGCAACCCCCACTTCAGCCTGCTCGACACTCCCATTGCCACTGAGACTCTCAAAACTCTAGGCAGCACCCGATGAGAGCCGTGTGGGCGATTCTAGCGTTTCTCTTTTGCTGTCTCACGCCCACATCGGCACATGACATTCAGCGCAGTCAAATCGAGCTGCGGCTAGGCACGAGCGGGGTGGAGGCGACGGTTACATTCTCCGTTCTGGGCTTCTCGCTGGACTATCCGGCCCTGCAGCTTGGCGGGCAGGCGCTGGAGAAAGTGGTCACGGAGAATCGCACGCAAATGGCGGAGGCCGTGGCGACGCGCCTTGGCCTCATCGCCGACGAACAGCGACTTACACCTGAGGCCCTGACGCCTGAGCGGAGCGAGTTTCTACCGGAGCGCAAGGCCATCCGCCTGTATCTCTCCTTCCGCTGGCTCGCGCCTCCCAAGCACCTCGAAGTGCGGACAGGCAGTCTGTTTCCCGTGGATCCCAACCACACGGTCTTCGTCACGCTCTATGAGGCAGCGCACTCCGACGTGCTGCTGCGCGAAGCCGTCCTGAACCACACCACGCCTTCGCTTTCCTACGCGCTCGGCAGTAAGCAGAGTCTTTTTTCCGTGATCCGACAGTTTATCCGTGAGGGCATTCATCATATCTTTATCGGGCCGGACCATATCTTGTTTGTTATCGGCCTGCTCTTGCTGGGTGGGAATGTGAAGCGGCTGCTGAAAATCATCACCGCCTTCACGCTAGCCCACAGCATCACGTTGGTGTTGGCAACACTGAATCTCGTCACGCCCTCGCCGCGCCTCATTGAGCCCCTCATTGCTCTCAGCATTGTCTTTGTGGGCATCCACGCCCTGAGTCAGCTCTCACAAGAAGCGAAACAACGCTCGGAGAAAGACCTGCGCCTGACGCTTGCGTTTTTCTTCGGGCTGATCCATGGTTTTGGTTTCGCCAGTGTTCTGCGCGAGCTGGAGTTGCCACGTGAGGCACTGGGCTGGTCGCTGTTCTCCTTTAACGTCGGCGTCGAGCTCGGACAGGCCTGCATTGTGATTACCGTCGCTCAGTTATTATCCTGGCTGCGTCGTAAGAATGAAAAAGCAAGCTGCCTCATCGTCTTTATCGCTTCCTGGTGCGTCGTCCTTGCTGGAGCCTACTGGTTTGGCGAGCGCTTATTTGCGTAATTCTTCTCGCGCTTGTTCCCGTTGAAGCGGCTCCGGTAGTATGCTCTGAATCCTCTAAATGGGCGTGGG
>NZ_JAYUPA010000137.1:0-2228 GCF_043760365.1 Armatimonas sp. | reverse complement strand
CGACGAGCTTCTGACTAAGACCGCCGTAAAAGTACGTCAGGTTATTCGGATCAAGGCCGAGCTGGTGCAGAATCGTGGCGTGGACGCGCTTGACCGGGGTTGGGTTGATTGCTGCCGCGTAGCCCAGCTCATCGCTCTCGCCGTAGCTGACGCCGCCCTTAATTCCGCCGCCCGCCATCCACATCGTGAAGCCGTAGGAGTTATGGTCGCGGCCATCTCCCGTGGCATGGGCCGTGCGCCCGAACTCCCCGCCCCAGACAACCAGGGTTTCGTCTAAAAGCCCACGCTGCTTGAGATCCTTAAGCAAACCGGCGATGGGCTTGTCCACACGGCCCGCATTGCGGTTGTGGTTGGGCACCAGGTTGCCGTGCGCATCCCAGAAGTTCAAGAAATCCGTGTTGCCGCCGCCCGCGTAGAGCTGGATAAACGGAACACCGCGCTCGACCATGCGCCGTGCGAGCAAACACCGAAACCCAAAGTCTTTGGTGTGCGCCTCATTCAGCCCGTACATTTCTTTGATGCTCTCGGGCTCTTTGGAAATATCAACGGCCTCGGGAGCGGTGCGCTGCATCTGAAACGCCAGCTCGTAGCTCGCGACGCGGGCGGCGAGGTTGGAGTTGTCCTCGCGCGGCTTGCGGTGCGCCTGGTTCAGATCACCAATCGCATCGAGTAGCTCGCGCTGGTGATCGGGGGCCATGCCACTAGGGCGGGAGAGATCGAGAATCGGGTCGCCCGCTGAGCGCAGCACCGTGCCCTGGAACTTGGCGGGCATGTAGCCACTCGCCCAGTTCTTCGCACCAGAGATCGGGCCACCGGTGGTATCGAGCATCACCACAAAACCGGGTAGCTCTTTCGCGTCGAAACCCAGACCGTAGTTCACCCAGGTCCCCAGGCTCGGCGAGCCCGAGAGGATCTTGCCGGAGTTCATCTGGAGCATTGCGGAGCCGTGGATCGGGGAGTCGGAGTAGACAGAATGCAGATACGCAATGTCATCGGACAGGGCCCCCACATTGGGGAACAGATCGGAGACGTGCTTACCGCACTGACCGTACTGCTTGAACTTCCACTTAGGCCCCATGAGTGTGAGGGGAATGGTCTTGCCCGCATTGCGAAAACTCTTGATATTGACGGTCTTGCCATCGCCCTTGACCAGCTCGGGCTTGTAATCAAACGTGTCTACCTGGCTGGGGCCGCCGTACATGAATAAGAAAATCACGCTCTTGGCTTTTTTACCCCCCAGCCCCCGCCCAGCGGGGGGGAGGGGGCTGGCTTGTGCCTGTTTAGGAAAAAAGCCATCGGTGCCCAGTAGGCCCGTCAGTGCCAGACCCGTGAAGCCCGCTCCGGCCTCCCACAAAAACTCTCGTCGTGTTCGTTTACAAAAATCGTTGCTCAAACCAACCCCCTAGCCCCCGCGCGGCGGGGGAATATGGTGAATATGCATCAATTTTATCCTACTTGCAGGTACAATGAACCGCTATGCGCAAGAAAGTTTCAATTATTGGTGCGGGTTTTGTCGGCTCAACCTGCGCCCACTGGATCGCCTCCAAAGAGTTAGCCGACGTCGTGTTAATTGACATCTTCGGTGGTGTCGCAAAGGGCAAGGCATTGGACCTGCTCCAGGCTGGCCCGGTCGAGGGCTACGATCTGAGTATCACCGGCGGCGATGATTTCGCCGCAATGGCGGGCTCAGACATTGTCATTCTCACATCGGGTGCGCCCCGCAAGCCCGGCATGACCCGCGAGGACTTGGTTGCCGTAAACGCGGACATCACGGCCAGCAATATTGAGAAGATTAAAGAGTTCGCTCCGAACTCTATTGTGCTAATCGTCAACAACCCCATGGACACGATGGCGACTCTGGCGTGGAAAGTCTCGGGCTTTCCCAAAAACCGCGTCATCGGCCAGGGAGGCGTGCTGGATACGGCGCGCTACCGGACCTTTCTGGCTCAGGAGATCGGCTGCTCCGTCGAGGATATTCAGGCCATGCTGCTAGGCGGTCACGGCGACGAGATGGTGCCGCTCCCGAGCTACACCACGGTGGCGGGCATTCCCATAACCCACTTCATTCCTGAGGACAAGCTCAGCGCCATTGTCGAGCGTGCCAAAAAAGGCGGCGCGGAGATCGTCGCGCTGCTCGAAAAAGGCTCAGCCTACTACGCTCCTGCCGCCGCGACCGTGCAGATGGTCGAGGCGATTCTCAAGGACAAAAAACGCATCCTCCCCTGCTC
>NZ_JAYUPA010000136.1:0-6228 GCF_043760365.1 Armatimonas sp. | reverse complement strand
ATGAGCTGGGAGACCTACCAAGGCCAGCATATTCAGGAACCCGAACGTAGCCTCCGCGCCAGTAAGATGGCCTTCCTTAAAACCACTCTTGGCGAAATCGAGTTTGCGACTGCGTTCTCTCAGGGAGAGCGCTTGCCCCCGGAACAGACATTCGCTCTTCTCGCGGCCCCGTGTGAAGCTGTGTAGGCTAGCGGGTACAGCCCGTACTTATTTCCCTCTTGCCTGCAACATAGACTTGCTCCGTTTTCAGTGAGACAAGGTTTTCTGGTGTGGGCGCATCCGAAAGTACGACGAAATCGGCGAGGTAGCCCGGGGCGATCTTGCCCAGGTGATGATCGTTGTGAAGCGCGTAGTGACTCCCGACCGTGTAGCCATAGAGCGCATGATCCACGGAGAGGCCACCCTCCGGGCTCCAGGGATGGCGGTTGACGGCGGCATGGAGGCACAAAAAAGCGTCGAGGGTCTCTACCGGGCAGTCGGAGCCCAGTGCGAGCGGGATTCCGGCGTTGCGCATCGCCTCAAACGGGTAGGCCTGTTTAACACGCGTCTCCCCCACCCGCTCGCCCGTCCAGGTGTCCGAGGTCACAAACTGCGGCTGGATGGCAGCGATAATTTTGGCCTGGGCCATGCGCTCTAGCAAATCCGGTGGCAAGACAGAAACATGCTCGATCCGGTGGCGATGAAACGTATTGTCCTCGGTGCCCGTGCTCAGCGCAAACTCAATCGCGTCCAGGCTCTCGCGCACCGCCTGATCCCCGATGGCATGAATCACGATCTGGAAGCCTTTTTTCTGAAGCTCCGCGCACCGCGTTTTCAGAACTTCCGGGTCGTAGATGCGCGTGCCACACTCCCCGGTGGCGTCGTAGGGCTCCGCCATGAGGGCGGTGTAGGCTCCAAGCGAGCCATCGGAGAAGAACTTCGCGCCGCCGAATTTTAGCCACGCGTCGCCAAATGCCGTGCCGATTCCGTGGGCGTGGAGCGTGTCGCAGCTCGCTTGCGGTGGCATTCCGGTCACGCGAATCGGGAGCTGGCCCCGGCGATGCAGCCGGGCATAGGCCCCGAGCTGTTCAGGCGTGTCCAGCAAGGTCCCCACACTGGTAATCCCCGTCTTCAGCGCTACGGCAGCAGCCCGGAGCACCGCCTCCTCCCCCTCCGCCTCCGTGAGCGGTGGCACGAGCGCGTAGAAAGGCGTTATCGCGGTCTCCGTGTAGAGCCCTGATTCCACATCCCCGGCAGTGCGCTCGGCCTCACTCACCATTGCAAGGGCCGCCGAGTTCACCACCACCGCATGGCCACAGATTCGAGTCACGAGGAGCGGTCGGGTCGGGGAAATTGCATCTAGCTCCGCGCGGGTCGGAAAGCGTTTTTCATCGAGCTTACTCTGATCAAAGCCTCGCGCCAGCAGAAACGGGCCGTCGTAGTGCGCGGCGTGATCCGCGATTCGGGCGAAAAGCTCCTCCAGCGACGCACTGCCCATCAGATTCACCGTGCGCAGCAGACCCGCGCCGAACATAAACAGATGCAGGTGTGAGTCGCAAAAGCCTGGGACAACCGTCTTTCCCGCGAGGTCTAGGACAGGTGCATCGGGCCCGGCAAAGGCTTTTGCCTCAGCGTTGCTCCCCACGAAAGCGAACTTTCCCTCGTGCACCACAAACGCCTCCGCCCGATCCGAGAGCGCGGTCATCGTGTGAACCACGGCATTCATAAAAACATTCACTTCCCGATTGTACCTAGTCATCATCAAGGAAGTACAATAGTGAGCATGAATAACGAAGTGCGCGTTCGCGATATTTCCGGACTCCGACGAGCCGTTTTGGCGGCGAAACCTGGAACCGTGATTCTCCTGGAGCCTGGTGTCTACGAGGGTGGACTGTACTTTCAAAACGTCCATGGGGCTCCTAGCAAGCCGATCCGCATCGCAGCCGCGAACCCGGCGCAGCTGCCTCGGATTGTTGGGGGCGCAAACGGGATTCAGCTCTCGCAGATCAGCTACTTTGAGCTAGACGGACTGGTTCTGGAACGGGCAACACAAAATGGCCTGAATCTTGATGATGGGGGGCGCTATAGCCTGCCCTCGCACCATATCACCTTGCGTAACCTGCGAATCACCGACTTGCCCGCAGGCAATCGTGATGGACTAAAGCTTTCTGGCATTGACGACTTTCGTGTGGAGGGCTGCACTTTCGAGCGCTGGGGCGGATCGGGGATAGATATGGTCGGCTGTCACCGGGGGACGATCACCGGTTGTGCGTTCAGAACGGGGGGCGACAACGCCGTACAGTGCAAGGGGGGAACGTCAGAGATTGTTGTGCGCAGTTGCCGCTTTGAAAACGCGGGGTCGCGTGGGATCAATCTGGGGGGAAGCACGGGACTGGAGTTCTTCCGTCCCCTCGTCACGAAAATGCCCCTCAATCAGCGCTACGAGGCGCAAAATATCCGCGTCGAAGGCTGCACATTTCTAGGTAGTGACGCTCCCCTTGCCTTTGTCGGTGTAGACGGTGCCGTGGTACGCTGCAACACGCTTTACCTGCCCCGCCGGTGGGCCATGCGGATCTTACAAGAGACACGCAGCTCAGATTTCGTGCCCAGCCGCAAGGGGATTTTCGAGGACAATCTGATCGTTTTCCGTAGCGACGGCTGGTCTGAGGGGGGCGTGAATATCGGTTCTGGAACCCTCGCAACCACGTTCCGATTCGCGCGAAATTTCTGGTACTGTACCGACCGTCCTGACCGCAGCCGCTCCCAGCTTCCCACCCCTGAGATTGACGGAGTCTATGGCAAAGATCCCCTGCTTCGTGCCCCGTCACGTGGCGATTTCACTGTGCTGCCGGGCAGCCCTGCGGCTCGCTACGGTGCCCACGCACTACCAATCCTGTATCCTAAGGAGTCAATTCGATGAAAACTATCCTTCTTTTTATTGCAGCCGCGATCACGTTTGTCGCCGCAGCGATCACGTCTCTGGTGGTCTTTCGAAGAGCGCCTGAGTCAACAACGCCGCGCCTGATCGCGACCACGGGCAGTGCCGAGCTGCGCGTGGTGCCCGACCTGGCCGATTTGTCCTTCCAAGTTGACGTTCGTAATGTGAATCTCGCTCTGGCACGGCGGCAACAAGCAGAGCGCGCAACTAAGCTTCTTGCAGCACTACGTGCCGCTGGTGTGGCCGAAACCGAGCTTCAGTCGTCGCAGAGTCAGATCCGAGCAAACTATACGAACGGCAATTACCGGGAAACCGGGAAGGTGACGTTTTACGAGGTCTCCCAGAGCGTTTCCTGCACCCTCCACGACATCAAGAGAGTGCCTGATGTGACGGCTGCGGCGGTGGCTGCGGGCGCAACCGGGGTGCAGGAGGCGAGCCTGCGGACGTCACAGCTGCGCACGTTTCGTGATGAGGCCCGGGCCAAAGCAATCCAGGCTGCCAAGGAGAAAGCCACGGCCCTCGCCAAGGAGCTCGGGGCTAAGGTAGGCAAGTCCTATAACATCACTGAGGAATCGGATACAGGAATAACACCCGCGTGGTCCAATTCCAACAGTAGCAATTTTCAACGAACGGAGCTGAATGGCGCGGTGGCCAGCGACAGCGCCGCACCGGCCTTTGCTCCTGGCACGATCAGCATCAGCGCCAAGGTCAGTGTCTCGTTTATACTGGAATAATGTTTGTTCAGGGCCAGATTGTGAACTGTCCAGCGCCACAGTCCAGCGTGACCATGGCTCCCATGGGAAGCGTGAAGCGGCGCGGGATATGGCCGTAGACGAAACCCGAGACAACGCCGACGTGCTCGGGGGCGGCTTCGAGGGCGAGGCGTGGGACGCCACCGACTAGCACGGCATCACGCTGGTCTTTAAAGCCGTTGAAGGAGCCGATTAAGATGCCCGCTAGCTTTTCGAGAACTCCCGCCAGCCGGAGCTGATTAAGTGCCCGATCCACGGCGTAGAGCTCCTCGTAGACATCCTCGATGAGAAGCAAACCGCCGGTCATGTCGGGCACAAAAGGCGTGGCAATAAGGGATTCGAGCAGGCTCAGGCAGACGGGAAAGAGCGGCCCAGCGAGCGTATTTTCCCCTCGATGCACCGTGAGCGGGGCGTCATCCGGCTGCGTAAAGACAAAGTTCTCCTGCGCGACGGCCTGGAAGAAGCTTGCCTCGGAGAATGGATCGAGCGTGTCCTCGCCAAAGCCATCGCCCGCTGTCGCCATGATCCCGGAGTAGCTGATCAGCCCACGGCTTGCCAGTGCAAGATTCAGTGCCGTGATATCTGAGTAGCCCACCAGCGGCTTGGGATCGGCACGAAACGCGTCGTAGTCAATGCCGTCCAAAAGCTTACCCGCGCCGTAGCCGCCCCGTGCCGCCAGAATCAGATCAATCTGGGGATCGCGTATCAGACCGTTGAGATCGCTGAGGCGCTGCGCTTCCGTTCCCGCAAGATAGTCGCAGTCCGGGTGCTGGGCAGTGGCATTCGGGGCAATCACCACAGAGTAGCCGCGTCTACGAAGCGCCTCAGCGCCGCGCTCCACCGCGCCCGCCGGGGACGCGCCCGCAGGTGAGCAGAGACCAATGGTGCCACCAGGGCACAGAGGACGGGGCCAGATCATAGAGGAATTGTACCCAGTTTTGCCGAAACGCCCCCCATGCAACTAGGAGAGAGAAACTGGACAGAGATAGGGGCGCTTAATGACCGTGTGGTGGTCTGCCCGATTGGCGCACTGGAGCAGCACGGACACCACCTGCCTCTTCTCACGGACTCAATGATCGGCGGGGAGATTGCGCGGCGGGTTGAGGCGGCCACTGAGGACTGCACACTCTTCACCCCGATGCTCTGGATGGGCGCGAGCCACCACCACTTGAGCTTTCCAGGCACCATCAGCCTCTCGCAAGCCACCTACCGCGCTGTGATCGAGGACATGGCCGAGAGCCTGATCGCGGCGGGCTTCCGCAAGCTCTTCTTTCTGAACTCCCACGCGGGCAATATTGCCCCCGCCCAGGCCGCGCTCCTGGAAGTGCAGCTACGCCACCGTAGAGCGCTACCCGAGCTCTTTGTCTGTGTGGGCTCCTGGTTTGAGATCGCGCTGCCGGAGCTGGCGGCGCTCGGACTGGTGCAGAAAAAAGTGATCCACGCCTGCGAGTGGGAGACCAGTGTGATCCAAGTGACGCACCCGGAGCTGGTCAAAGACACTCGCCCTGCGGCACGTCGCGATATTGGTTCCGAGTTCTGGAGCCCGGATCATATCAAGAATAATCGCCTTGCCGTACTTCGTACAATGGAGCAGGGAAGCGAGACGGGAGCCTTTGGCTTCCCTGACGAAGCGACGCCACAGAAAGGTGAGCTTCTGATCCAGACGGCAACCGATGTCATTGTCCGCTTTGTCAAAGAGTTTTCCGGCTGGCCCCGCCTCGTTTAGCGGCGCTTCGCAAAAATATTTTCACCGTTTTGTTAGATTTGGCATTCCTCACCCGTTTTACAAGCGAATCTAAAACAAAAGGTGAGAAGAAAAATGCTAGCAGTAGTTGAGTCGGCAGCGATTTTTGGAGTGGACGCCTACGGCGTGCGGGCGGAGGTCAATGTCTCGGGCACCGTACCAAGCTTTACCATTGTCGGGCTACCCGATGCAGCGGTTCAGGAGAGCCGGGAGCGGGTACGCGCCGCGATTCGCAACAGTGGCCTGCGCTTCCCGTATGAGAAGCGCATTATCGTGAACCTTGCCCCGGCAGATATTCGCAAGGCGGGACCTGCATTCGATCTGCCCATCGCCATTGGTCTTCTCGTGGCAACCGAGCAGCTCGCCCCGGAGCAGATCCTGGAGACCGTGTTTATTGGAGAGCTGGGCCTTGATGGAGCGGTGCGGCCCGTCTCCGGGATCTTGCCCCTGGCGCTCTGGGCACGACAGAGCGGGCGCAAGCGGCTGATCGTCCCCGAAGCAAATACCCGCGAGGCGGCAATTGTGGGTGAGGTGGATGTTTTTGGCGTGACCTCACTGGCACAGGTGCTGGAAATCCTCAACGAACCCGAGTTCTTTGTTCCTGTTCGGGAAGATCCTCAGAAAATCCTGGCGCACCGTGCCAGCAGCGATGTGGACTTTTCGGACGTAAAAGGCCAAGCACAGGTGAAGCGTGCGCTGGAAGTGGCGGCGGCGGGTGGGCACAACGTTCTTTTGCTGGGCTCGCCAGGGGCAGGTAAGACCATGCTGGCGCGGCGGCTCCCGACAATCTTGCCCGCGCTCTCCGTGGAGGAGGC
>NZ_JAYUPA010000135.1:0-6230 GCF_043760365.1 Armatimonas sp. | reverse complement strand
CGGGAGCGGATACACTGGTGCTAGGTTGTACCCATTTTCCCGCACTCCGCCCCGCGCTCCAGGCTCTTGTCGGCCCAGAGGTGACTTTGATAGACACGGGGGCGGCTGTGGCACGTCGGGTAGCGGAGCAAGTGGCGGCCTCTAGGGAGGATGCGGGAAGCCTCACACTCTTTACGTCGGGCATACCGACGGTGTTTTCCCGCAGTGCACGCGCTATACTGGGAGTGGAGTGGCTGCCCACGGTGTGGCCGCTTGTCTGGAAGGATGGAAGGTTAGAGAATGCCTAGAGTGGATGGTCGGGGGAACCTGGACCTGCGTGTGGTGAAGATTGAGCGGGGGTTCATGCCCAATGCGGAGGGATCGTGCCTGATCTCGATGGGGAGCACAAAGGTGATCTGCACCGCGACCGTCGAGGAGCGTGTGCCGATGTGGATGAAGGGGCGTGGGGAAGGCTGGGTGACTGCGGAGTACTCGATGTTGCCGCGCTCTGGCAAAGACCGTAAGCCGCGCGAGTCGAACAAACCCGACGGCCGCTCGGTAGAGATTCAGCGACTCATCGGGCGGAGCCTGCGCTCTGTGGTGGACATGAAGGCGCTGGGGGAGCGAATGATCACGCTGGACTGTGATGTGGTTCAGGCCGATGGCGGGACGCGCTGCGCGAGCATCACGGGCTGCTACGTCGCTCTCGCCGAAGCGCTGCACAACCTCAATCTCAAGAAACCCGCACTCTCGGACTCAATCGCGGCTGTCTCAGTTGGGATTGTCGGGGGAATCGAGCTTTTAGATCTCTGTTACGAGGAAGACTCCCGTGCGATGGTGGACATGGATATTGTCGCGACAGGCACTGGCAAGTACGTCGAGGTGCGGGGCACCGCTGAGGGCCGCCCGTACGACCGGAAGCAAATGGATCGGCTTTTAGACACCGCCAATGTCGGGCTGGAGACACTCTTTCGTAAGCAAAGAGAGACCCTCGCCGATATTATTTGAGATCGCCTCGATAAATCTTTCGCCTCGATGAACCGGGGCGTCTTTTTGACGTCGCAGGCTCCGACACGAAGGCCACTTCGGGCCATGCCGAGTAAACTCGGTATTCGGTATGGGCGGCACGCACTTCGTGTCCGAAGAATGAGGACAACAAGACGCCCCCGTTCATGGGGGCGATCAGAGCGAAGATCGCATCAGCTTCAGTGCATGCTCCCGCACATCTGGGGGCCAGGTTGCCATCTGCTCGGCGAAGCCCTCGCGGTTATTGGCAAAGAGGGCGCGAGTTGCTTCCTCAAAGTGGGGAAGGTTGCCCGCCAGCGCGGAGAGAAACCGATAGGTCGTCTCTTGCTGCTGGCGGAGCGCGTCCTGCCACGCACTGGCTTTTCGTGCCTCTTCGACAAGCTTTCGCAACGCGACCGACGCGCCACCGGACTGCGTCCCCAGCCACTCCCAGTGCCGAGGAAGCAGAGTCACTTCACGTGCGACGACCCCAAGTTTCGGACGCCCCGCCGTGCTAGGAGCGGCAGGTGGCGGGGCAAGGCGCTGGAGAATCTCATCTAAACTGCCGCGCAAGTCTAGCTCCACTTGCTCGCTCGTCGTGTCGTCAAAGATCAGAAGCAAAGCCGTCGGGTTGGCATCGAGAGTCGTTTTCACAGCGCGAGCAACAGTAAGAACGTCGCCGGATGCGATGCGTGTCATTCCCTCAAAAGCGGTGCACGAAGTTATCATAGTATGGATTTTATCCGGGTATAATATGATTGTCAATACTATCCGGGTAATATTATTATTACTATCCTAATCGCGGAGCGATTTCTCAGCCGCAGGCTTATAGACGCCGATTTTCAATCGGCGGACAAATCAGCGGTACAATTGGGACAGTATGAATAACACTCTTCAAGACTTTCTCAAAGGCCAGCTCGACACGCTCCATGCCGAGCATCTCTACAAGCCTCTCACCACCGTGACAAGCGCCGTCGGGGCGCGGGTACGGATTGCAGGTAGTGAGCGTGAGCTGATTAACCTCTCATCTAACAACTATCTTGGGTTGGCAGGCGATATGCGGCTGCGGCAGGCGGCCTCAGAGGCGGCGCTTGCAATTGGTGCGGGCGGCGGCGCGGTGCGGCCTATTATCGGCAATTTGCAGCTCCACAATGATCTAGAGAAGCTCATTGCCGAGTTTAAGCACGTGGAAGATGTGCTGGTGTTTCAGAGTGGCTTCACGGCTAACGCGGGCACGATTCCGACCATTACCGATGCCGACGATGCGATTATTACCGATAGCCTGAACCACGCGTCTATTATTGATGGCTGCCGTCTCTCCAAGGCCAAGCGCGCGATCTACCAGCACTGTGACATGGACTCCCTGGAAGACGCACTGAAAAACGCGATGGGGGCCAAAAAGCGCCTGGTGATTACGGATGGTGTGTTCTCCATGGACGGCGATGTCGCGCCGCTGGATCAAATTTGTGCACTTGCCGAGCGCTACGATGCCGCTGTGATGGTGGACGATGCGCATGGCTCGGGGGTGATGGGCAAGAACGGGCGCGGGACGGCCTATCACTTTGGGGTGCATCAGAAGATTGATATTCAGCTGGGGACTCTCTCTAAAGCTGTGGGTGTGGTCGGTGGCTATATTGCGGGCTCATCAGCGCTGATTGACTTTCTGAAGCAGCGTGCGCGCCCCTTCCTGTTCTCCACGGGCTGCCCACCCGCTGTCGCCGCCGCGTGTATCAAGGGCATTGAGCTGATGCGCGACGAGCCCGAGCTCTCCGAGAAACTCTGGGCCAACACAAAGTACTGGCAAGAGGGACTGCAAAAACTCGGCTTTGGGATTGGGGTGACGCAAACGCCGATCACGCCCGTGATGATTGGCGACGAAGCTAAGACACAAGAAGCCCAGCGGCTTTTGCGTGACGAAGGCATTCTCGCGCTTGCCATTGTCTTTCCTACCGTGGGCCGTGGCAAAGCGCGTCTTCGAACTATGCCCACGGCGGCGCACACAGACGCCGACTTCGACGAGGCTCTAGCAGCCTTTGAGCGTGTTGGCAAGAAACTAGGGCTGATCTAGAAAACCCAAAAAACCGAGTGCCAAAGCACCCGGTTTTTTAGTTTGTTGCGAGAGTGACTAGCTGTTCGTGCCGTCGCCTCCGGTCGCCTTAATAGCGATGGGATACTCTTCACCCGTAATCGTGACATAAAGATTGCCCGCAATCCCGGGGTAGTCAGCAGGGGTTGTGCCGCCAGGAGGAGTGATCTTCCAGATAACCTTGCTGAGGATGCCACGGACGGGATACCAGGCACTGTCCGTACCACGAAGCTGCCCGACAATGCGACCATCGTTGGTGATACGGCCATCGAAGCGGTGTGAACCCAGACTTCCGATGATCGAGCCCTGTTTATCTACCGCAATCTCAACTGAGGAGGCGCTCGTAAACCTCCCACCCGGAACTCGGCTCGCGTCGAAGCCCGGAGGCGCGAAGAAGAATCCGGCATCCGTGTACGAAGCGCGGTAGCTACTGTTCACCTCGGAGCCGCCGATGCTCGCCTCGAAGTTGCCCGCCGAAGTGATGCCATTGATGACCATGGTAAAGTCGCCGGAGACGCCCGTAGCACCCGCGCGGGCCCCTAGTTTGCCCTGGATCGTGCGCTTCGTGTAGAGCGGCTGCTCCGCCGCAGGAAGCCCTGCGACCTCGGTGGCGTTGTAGGTCACTTCTCCCGAGAAGCCTCCGTCGTTCTCGACCGAGCCCACAAGGGTTCCGACGGGTTTATTGAGAGATTGGCTAAAGAACCCGATCATCGAGCCCGAGGGATCTACGGTAAAGCTGAGCGTGCCGTTCTCGCCCTTCTCGGGAAGTCCATAGGTGCCACGGTACGAGGCCTTGTACGGGCTGTCACCGCCTGCTACGACCGAGGAACTCTTGCTGAATGAAGCGGGATAGAGTGTACCGCTAGAGCTGAAGGTGAAGTTGCCCTGTGCGGAGCCATCGCCAGTCTTGATGAGCGTTCCTGCGAGGGGGAGAGTGGCACTGGCGAACTTGACCGTCGCCTGAAAGGCACCGGTATTTCCAATGGTTCCTGTCAGCAGACCCGTTTCCGCGCCACGAGTGAGGGAGCCTATGATATTTCCCTTGCTATCCACACTGTAGCTCGCCAGGCCGTTCAGAGTCTTCCCCTCAACTAAGAGCCGGGTGTCTGCTCCGTAGACGCCGCTGTAGATCCCCTGGTAGTCGCTATTGACGGTTGTCAGCGAGCCGCCGATGGTGAAGTGGCCCTGGTACTGCGTGACTCCACGAGTGACATTGAAGTCGCCGCCACCACTGCTTCCAATAGACAAGAGGCCACTGATCGGCGAGGAGGTTGTCCCACTTTTCAGTGTCCCGGTAAACTTGCCCTTGTTTTCCACCACACCGTCAAATGCATAGACCAAGTTGGTGGTTGCATCCGTGAAGGAGCCCACCATCCGTCCCTTTTGCTCTACCGTAAAGGAAAATGTCCCGTTCTCTCCAATGGCGGGAAGGGTATAGGTCGAGAGATAGTTTCCCGCAAACTCACTGTCGGGCGGGGCACCGCCTGCGCAGCCCGCGAGGGCAGCGAGAGAGAGGGTGCCAAGGCTCATAAGAAATGCCGCACGAGTCTGCTTCTGGGGGTGGGTCTGATTGCCCATAAAATTCATCCTTTCGTTGAGGCGGTGCTCGCACTCACAAACGTCTGCCTTTGTTATCGGTAAGAGTGGCAAAGGTTTTCAGGGGGGAATTGTTGAATTTACCTGGATGTCGAAGCTAAGATTTGCAATAGTGGGCTGCGGCGTGATCCATGGGACCCACGTCGACGCCATCCGGGCGCTCCCGGAGGATGCCGAGTTGGTGGCTGTCTGTGATGAAGTGGGGAATCGTGCTCAGGACGTGGGCGAGAAGCTTGAAATTCGTCACTTCAGGGATTTGACCGCGATGCTGGACTGGGGGCAGTTTGACGTGCTCACGGTCTGTACTCCCTCCGGTCTCCATGGTTCCTGCGGCGTGTTAGGGGCGAAAGCGGGCAAGCACATTGTCTGTGAGAAACCTCTGGATGTCACCCTGGCGGCAGCCGATGCGCTCATTGCGGCGTGTCAAGAAAACAATGTCAAGCTGGAAGTGATCTCGCAGCATCGGTTCTCGTCGGGGATGCAGCTTCTCAAGGGCTGGCTGGATGAGGGTAAGCTGGGTAAGCTGGTCTACGGAGAGTCCGTCACCAAGTGGTACCGCACTCAGGCCTACTACGACTCGGGAGGCTGGCGGGGGACGTGGGACTTGGACGGCGGTGGTGCACTGATGAACCAGGGGGTTCACTACGTGGATCAGCTCCGCTGGATCATGGGACCGGTCAAGTCCGTGGCCGCCACGATGGGCACGATTGCCCACGAGCGCATCGAGGTCGAGGACATTGTCTCCGCCACGATTGAGTTTCAAAACGGCGCGGTTGGCACCCTCCTCGCCTCCACGGCAATGTTCCCGGGCTACAAGCAGTCCCTGGAGATCTATGGCACGCACGGTGCTGTTCAGATTGACAACTCCCGTGTGCGTCATGCCCAGTTTGCATCTGGCGACGAGGAGCAGAGTATGTTCGGAGTGAAGGCTGCCGAGCCCGTCGTCAAAGACGGGATCTTCACCGCGACGGGCGAGAAGGCGGAGCTTTCTCTGTCTCAAGGAGCGGGCGATCCCCGTGCCATCTCACTGGGCGGCCATGTCGCGCATCTCAAAGACCTCATCACGTGCATCCGCGAAGACCGCGAGACCTTCATGAATGGTCAGGAAGCCCGCAATGCTTTAGAGCTAATTGTCGGAATCTACCAGTCCGCCAAGACGGGCACGCGCGTGAACTTCCCGCTGTAGCGCTATTTTTGGAAGAGAAACTCCTCGGCGTTAAGTAAGGCCCAGAGGGCATCCTCGAAGCCTTGCTTGCGGTCTTTTTGTTTTTGAATATGTGCCACCAGCTTTTCCGACTCCGCCTTGCTGGGCGGGCGACTGAGCGTGAGATAGTACAGCTCCTCAACAATTCTAGCATCGCGCACGGGTTTGGCCCAGGGCTCGAAGTCAGCGAGGAGCTTTTTCAGGGTCGTGCCATTGGCGAGCTTGTCGTTGATGCTCCCGGAGTTCACCAGGTGCAGCGACTGCGAAAGATTGGGCTGGGGCGAGCGCTCGCAGGAGCAGAGAATCTCGCGTTTGGGACGCCCAAATATCTCTAGAAAGTAACCCGAGTTGCGGCTCTCA
>NZ_JAYUPA010000134.1:0-6231 GCF_043760365.1 Armatimonas sp. | reverse complement strand
CATCCTCCAGAAAGATATTCCATGCGCCGTTCTTCCCCACACCGCGCCCCATCAACGTGGTGTCAAAGACCTCACGGAAGTGGCGCGGGTAGTCCTCCGAGGCCAGCAGCTTGGTCACTAAGAGCTCGCGTTTGTCGCCGTGGTAGTCGCCGATAAACTGCCTAAGCTCCTCACTCGTGGGAATCCGTCCGGCCAGATCCAGATAGAGGCGCCGCGCGAACACGGCATCGCTGGCAGGTCGCGCGGGGGTGAGCTTCTCTTTTTTCCAGCCCGCCTGCACAAACCAGTCTATGGTCGCGCTGGGGGTGAGATTTGTGGGGGGCGCTCCGAGTGAGGGTAGCGAGCGCTGGTAGGCTTGCATGTACTGGGGCACCGACTTTGTCTGTTCCATTTGGACAGGCAGGAGCGCGATCCAGGCCTTGAGGGTGTTGATGGCCTCGGGGCTGAGCTGTTTTTTAGGATCGGGCGGCATGTGCGGGCCGGGCTGGGGAAGGACATACTGCACCAGGCGGCTCTCGCCCGGCTTGCCGGGAATCACGGCAGGGCCACTATCACCACCGCTTAGAATCGTGTCCAGCGAGCGCAGGTCCAGCCCGCCGCTCTGGCGGACGCCCGCATGGCACTTCAGACAGGATTTATCGAGCAGTGGCTCTACCTGGTTATGCCAGTATTGCTCAGGATTGTTTGTTTGTGCCTGGTTTTGGGAGCGGGCACTGCGGGGGTAAAAACCCACAGCCAGAAGCGCGACGAGCGCCAAAAGGCTCGGTGCAAACCGGATGATATTACGGGAGTGGTGGCAGTTGGGCACAGCCCTTATATTAGCACAACTCTAGGCCTAAAGGAAAGCGCCTAACCGGAATACCCGAATTATGGATTTCAACTGGAAATATCAATTATCGTTGAGAAGTATCAATTCTCTCTCTGTTATGGTGGTCAAAAAACTGTCATAATAACTCATGGATGGCACGAACCTGATTATTGATTGTGATGTTCACCCAAGCGCGTCCAAAGAGCGCCCGCTGGATCCGTATGTTCCCGTGGCGTTTCGCGAGGCGCTCAAGCAAGGTATGGCTGCCGGGCCGGGACAGGGCTACGCGAACCCTTTTGGGGTGGATCGCCGTGATGCGAGCTGCAACGATCCCCAGCAAGTGGCGCTCGACCATCTCGACAAGTACGGGATTTCCTACGGCGTGCTCCAACCACCCGGGCTGGGCGTGAGCCTGACGCATAATATTGACATGGGCTCCGCGCTGGCTCAGGCCTGGAACGAGTGGCAGCTCGCCGAGTGGCTCTCGGTGGACCTGCGCTATCTGGGCTCGGTCTGTGTCAATACGAGTGATCCGAAACGTGCCGTCGAGCTGATTCATCAGTACGGCAAGCACCCGCAGATGAAGCAAGTCATCGTCAGCGGCGAGAGCGTGGATCTCTACGGCCACCGCCGCTATTTCCCGATCTTTGCGGCATGCGAGGAGCTGGGCCTGCCCTTTGCCCTGCATCCGGGTCGCGAGGGCAGCCTGCGCTCGTCCACTTCCGTGGGCAGGCCGTCGAGCTACTTCGAGTGGCACACGGGGATTCCTCTGACCTACCAGGCGCATGTAATTAGCATGACCTGCGAGGGGGTCTTTGCCGCGTTTCCGGGCTTGCGTGTCGTCCTAGTGGAAGGAGGGATCGCTTGGCTACTCCACACGCTCTGGCGGCTGGACAAGAACTTCAAGGCGCTTCGCAGCACAACTCCGTGGCTGAAAAAGCGCCCCTCTGAGTATATTCTCGACCAAGTGCGACTCACCACGCAGCCCCTCGAAGAACCTGAAAACCCCGAGCATCTGGCGCAGGTCTTTGCGATGATCCAGGCGGAGCGCACGGTCTGCTTTGCCAGTGACTTTCCGCATTGGGACTTCGATGATCCTAGGCGCGTCTTTCCTAGGACGCTCAGCTCTGAGCTCCTCCAGCGCATCTTCTACGACAATGCCGCTGAGCTCTATGGGCTTCCGACGCGGGCAAAAAAAGAGAAAGAGGGAGGGGAGGTAACTTCATGAGCGACTACCCCAGCGACTATCCCAATGGTTTTGGTAGCGAGAACGAGGCACTCGACACGGCCTTTCGCATTATTGATGAGGCAAAGCCGCCCAAGGCGCGGCAGCGCGGACGGCTCGTGGTCTGCATCGCGAATGCGCTTGGCATTGGGCAGAAACGTGTGGTCACGGATCCAGAGACGGGCGTGAGCATTGGGGTTTTTAATATCAGCGGGGAGTTCTTCGCGATTAAGAATATCTGTCCCCACCAGGGCGCGCCGCTGTGCCAGGGCTCGGTGCACGGCACGCACCGTCCCAGCCCCGTTTTTACCTACCGCCCTGATCTTCAAGGCCGGGTTCTGCGCTGCCCGTGGCACGGCTGGGAGTTTGATATCGTCACCGGCAAGGCACTCTACGATGCGAGCAGCCGTGTGGCAACCTATGTCTGCGAAGTGAACAGCGAGGGCGACTTAGTGGTGCTTCTCTAGCCATGGGCTACGCACTCCATAGCTTTGAGAGCATTGGCCCGCCGTTCTGGCTGGTTCAGGAGCAAGTCGTGATTGTCCCAGCAGGCGGCTGTCATTCGGTGCGCAACACGTCGCGCAAGCTTTTACTGGTGATAGGTGGCGCGTGTCGGCATCAGGTTCTAGGGCACAGCGGTCCGGGAAGCGATGTGGTCTTGAAGCCTGGCGACTGCCTGGCGCTTCCGCACCGCTGTGAGCAACGCTATCTCGGCCTTAGCACGGATCGAGAGAGCCGCCTGCACGTGATCCGCCTTGCCTACGATCCCATGCTCCTGCCGATGTTCTCGCTGGCACATCGTCCCGCAGCACTCTCTGAAGAACCCACGACGCTTACCGCACTGGCGGAGAGTTGCCTGCAAGAGCTGCACTACTTTTCTGCTCGTGAGGCTCAGTCGCTGCAGGGGACGCTTCTCCAGCTTACCGGGGAGCTCTCGCACTTGGAGCCTGCGGAAAATACAGCCCCTGAAGACAGCTCTGTCGGTGCCTATCTCATCTCCCAGGCAAAAGTACTCTTGCGCAAGCGCCTCGCACGGGAGATTGGTTAATGCTCACGCGGCGTGCGGTGGCGCTGGGACTGCTGGCGGGAGCGCTACTATGCGCGGTCACGCCCTACAATGACAACAAGATCGGGGCGACCACGCTGGCAGGCAACCAGTTCCCGGTCGGGGCGCTCTTTGTGCTCTTTGTGCTCGCCGTTCCCATCAATGCGCTCCTGCGGCGCTTTGCCGCACGTTTTGTCCTCACCCGCCCCGAACTACTAACCGTCTGGACACTGATCCTCGTTGCCTCGGGGCTACCGTCGTCGGGGCTGATGCGCTTTCTTCTGCCGCACCTCGCAGCGCCACAGTATCTCTCTAATAGCACCAATAACTTAGAAGCGCGTGTCTGGGGGAGCCTGCCACCCGCCTTTCGTTTAACCGATAAGGCCGCCGCCGATGCGTTTTACATGGGCTATCCACGTGGTGCAGAGCGGATTCCCTGGGAGGCTTGGTGGCAGCCGCTCTTGGCGTGGGGCGCGTTTGGGGTTTGCTTCTTTATGGTCACGTTTTGCCTGGCGAGCCTGCTACGCCGCCAGTGGATCGAGAACGAGAAGTTTGTCTTTCCGCTGGTCAGCTTGCCTTTGCTTTTAACTGAGAACCCGCCTAGCTTTCTGCACTCGCGCCCACTCTGGCTGGGGCTGGGCCTCACCACGGTGCTGCACTCGCTCAACGGCCTCCACCAGCTCTATCCGAGTGTCCCTACCATTCCGCTGACGTTCTCTCTGGAGGGAGTTTTGACCACGCCGCCGTGGAACCAGCTGGGCAACCTACCCGTGAATGTCTATCCGCTGGTAGTGGGGCTGACCTACTTACTGGCCACCGAAGTGGCGTTCTCACTCTGGTTTTTCTTTCTCTTTCACAAAGCCGAGATACTGCTGGCGACACTCAACAACTGGTACGCGCCCGGCTCGCTGGGCAGCCCGGCGGAGCGACAGTTCTCGGCCTTACAGGGCTTTGGCGGCGCGGTCGCACTGCTTGTCTGGACGCTCTGGATGGCACGGCGGCACTTGGCGACACTCTGGCGTGCCACCCAAGATGATCCGAGCGAGCTTCTCAGTCCCCGTGCTACGCTCTATGGGCTGGGGCTTGGCTATCTGGGAATGGCACTCTGGCTTTATATCGCCACCGTGCCGCCGCTCTTAATCGCGGTGAGCCTACTGACCGTCACCATTTCTCTTGTGACGATCTCGTGGCTGGTGACGCAGGCGGGGACGCTCTTTACGATCCCTTCGGGAATGACCATTGACTCGGTGGGGGGCGTGCTGGGAACCCAGGGAGCAACACCCGGCGCGTGGTACATGGTGCAGCGGGCGGAGTGCATCTTCTACCGTGATACCCGCGAGCTCCTTCTCGCTGAGGTTCTGACGGGGGCCAAGCTCGCCGAGGCGGGGGGATTCTCAGCACGGGCACTCTTCAAGGCGATGCTGGCAGCAGTTCTGCTGAGCGTGGGCGTCTCGCTGGTGGCCTCACTCTGGCTGCCCTACTACCACGGCGGCGCAAACTCTCTGGCCAATGCCTGGACCTACCGCACAGGACCACTGCGCCCACTGAATCTTGCGGGGAGCCTCGCCACAACCCCACTGCCCCTCGTTCCCTCCAACGCGCTGCATATCATCGGCGGCTTTTCGGGAGTCTTTGGGCTGCTCCTGCTCCGTGCCCGCGTCGGTTTTGGGCTCCATCCCATCGGCTTTATCGGTGCGTCGGTGTACTCCGGCTGGATGCTCTGGTTCTCCGTGCTACTGGGCTGGCTGGCGAAAGTGATTATCCTGCGCCTGGGCGGGCTGGGAGTCTATCGCGCCGCGCTCCCGCTCTTTCTGGGGCTGATCCTGGGCGATGTGCTCAATGCCGTTGTCTGGATCGTGCTGGGGGCACTCACCGGAGTCGGCTACGCCATCCTGCCCCAGTAGGAGTGCGGATACGGATTTCCTTGAAGTAGAAGACGCTCCCTGGGTCGTGGCCCTGAAGTGCAATGGCACCGCTTGATCTCGTCCAAGCGACTGCCAGGGATCCTGTGAGGGAGAAGGTTTCATTCTTTACTTCTCATAGGCTCCTCGTGTGGGGGGGACGCTACGCGGCTTTCCCTTGAGATCCGGAAAAGGGCCGAAGCGCTCCTGTCTGCCGGATTTTCGTGCGGGACTTGTCGGCTTGAGCTGAAAGTTCGCGACAGTAGGATCGGTGGACGGGTTGACAAACTGAGGGTCGGCGAGAAGATCCCCCTCGCCGGTGAGTTTTGGAGCGAGACCGCCGAAGTAGAGATTGTGGGCACGGACGATTCGCGTACTCTTCTGATCGCCTCCATCTGGCCCCACGGAGTTGATCGGCTGGTTGGGGCGGGAGACGAGAATATTGTTGACAATTCGGATATCATCTGTGACTTGAACGAATATCTGGCCCCAGTTCAGCTCCGGGGACGCTCCGTTGTAGTACGCGGTGTTGTGGATAATATCCACTTGATGGCTCTTGAAGGCATGGATGCCCGAGCCGCCGTTGCACAGCTCGATGAGGTTATCTGCGATTCGCACATGGTGGGCTTTATTGGTCTCAAAGCGCCCCAACACACTCAGGGCATTGCCATTGGTTCGGGCATCGGACTCGCCGATAAATGCTGCGTACTTCTCCTTGGCTACATCGGAGTCGCCACGGATATGCAAGCCGCGCACTTCACAAACGGGTCGGTGGGCTTGAAGTTACCACGCATCGTGGAGAGCTCAAAGGCGTAGCGCTGGTGAAAGTCCGGCGCGGCGGGATAGATTGTCGTTTCCAGGCTTCCCGTGCGCTTCTTCTTCGCGTCAAAAGACTCCAGTTTCACGCTCACGGGCCGCAGGGCAGAGACCGAGAGGCTGAAGCTCAGCGTCAGCTTGCCCAGGTTGGTTTCCGGGTTGCTCACGGCGAGCAGGTCGCTTGTGAGGATGCGTTTGGCGAGCATTCCCCCTGAGGTCTCCTGGCTCCCGGCAGTGTCTATCGTTCCGACCGGTTTGCGCTGTGCGCCGGGCCAGGGCTCGCCACTATTGAAATCAAGCTGGAGGAGTGTCATCGAGTCAGGGCTTTCTTGACGACGGTCATTGTTTTTTGCTGTTCTTTTTGCACAAAGGCGCGTGCTTTTTGGGTTTTAGCTTTTGCGGCGCTTAAATCTTGTGCGAGCGCCAGAACCGTGGC
>NZ_JAYUPA010000133.1:0-2234 GCF_043760365.1 Armatimonas sp. | reverse complement strand
GCGCCAATCTCAGTGATAAATGCCTCTTCAGGCTCTAGGCCCAAGATTCCAGCGGGAGGCTGAAAATAGACACCATCGGTGTCAATCTCGATCACTGTTGCGCCTCGGGTTTCGAGTTCCTCCGCGATCTGTTTAACAATAACCTGCCCGATTTCGGTGACTTTGGCGGCGGCGGAGTAGTCGTTGAAGTAGAACGGTGCGCCTAAGTAGCCGTAGAACGAGTTGATGAGCAATTTATAGGAGCCTTGCAAACCGTCCCAGTACGCCGACGCGATCTCATTCTTGGTGGCTTCGTAGTCTTTGGCCTTGCGCTTTGCCATGAGTCGGCGGCGGGTTAGCTCTTTGAGCAGCGGCAGAAAGAGCCCGAGCGTGTCCGAGCTGCTACTCACGTTGTAGTTGAGCATGATGCTGGGATACAGGCTCTCGACATCGGCTTTCACGATGCCGCGCAAGAGGCCCGCGAGGCGCATCTCCGTGTAGCCGCCGCCGTAGGGCTGGCTGGGCTGCTGGCGCGCAACCGCATGGCCTGCCTGAAGATACGCCCGCACAAACACGGAGTTGATCTTCTCGCCACTGCCCGTCACGGCGACGGTTTGAAAGACATCGGGCACCATCTGAGTGGAGTAGAACTCCGTGGGCGTCACAATCTCGGCAAGTCTTCTGGTCTCGCGAACATCGCCCAGGGTGTAGGCTTTCACCCGCTCCGGATCCGTGCGCCAGAGCGACGCGATCTCGTCGTGGGGAATATAGACTCTGTCGGGCTCAGCAATATGATACGTTCTGGCGCACTCTTTGAGGTTGTAGGAGCTAATCTCGCCGCGTGCCACATCGAAGCGCTGTGTCTGAAAGAGCGTGTCCAGCACATGCCGTCCCCAGATATAGTGCGGCGTGAACGGGCGTGTGTTGGCCCCCAGCGCACAGTTGCGCTCCGAGCCAATCCCCACCTCCGAGCTGTCGCGGCCCCAGGGCAGGGCAATATTGAGCGCGCGGGCGCGGGCGCGAATCCAGGGCAGATCAAACGCATAGATATTATGGCCCTCGATAATATCCGGGTCCCACGCCGAGACAAGGTGACTCAGCGCCCAGAGCATATCGCGCTCATCGCCAAAGAGTAGCTCCTCGTTGCCCGCATTGTCCGAGCAGGCGATCAGAAAAATCTTTGCCCCGGGTTCACTAAACGAGAGTGTCGTCGTCTCGATGTCCACTTGCATCCGGCGCACTTCGGTAAAGGCCATTCCCTTAAAGAGCGTGCGCCCGGTGCCGAGCAAGAACTGCTTCTGGGGCGAGCCGTACTGTACAAAGTCCCGGCGCTCGTCTCGTAAAATCTGACGGGCATCTTGGTACGCCCGCCAGTTAGGAAAGCGCACGAGGCGCGAGTAGCCCTCGCCCGTGAGCTGGATTTCCTCACCATCGGGTAAAAAGCGCTCCTCACGCTGAATCAGCCAGGGGATAAAAGGCACCGTCTCGGAGGTTACGGAGCCGTCGCGGTGTCGTGCAAAGAGGGTCGCCGTGTCCTGCTGCGTCTCGACAGCAACAAGACGTGGGGTGAGATCGGAGCCATTCAGGGCCGCGTCAAGGAGTGTTTTGTCCAAGGTGGGAGTGGGAGCAGGCACGGGCAATTATACCGCAAGGCCCAGAACTGATTAACTAAGGCTATCTTATTAAAAATTTATTAAGATAACTACAAAATCCGACTTGACACTAATTAAATATCTGTGTACAATTGCTATGATTCCCCCCTGTCTTAGGGAGTCAATCTACTTGAGGGAGTTCTCAGTTATGAAAATGCAGAAAGTTCTGCGTACCTTTACGCTTATCGAGTTACTTGTTGTGATCGCGATCATCGCGATTCTCGCCGCCATTCTTTTCCCTGTTTTTGCACAAGCCCGTGAGAAGGCGCGCCAGACCGCGTGTCTCTCCAACATGAAACAGCTCACGCTGGGCATGGTGATGTATGCCCAGGACTACGACGAAACCTTCCCCGAGTGGAAGTGGGATCAGTGCTACTCCGCTGGCAATCTTCCTGCGTGTAGGAACAATGGAGGCGGCCTCTGGCACAATGCGATCTTCCCCTACGTGAAGAGCGCGGGTGTCTACTCCTGTCCCAGCGACGCGCGCCAGGCGGGTGTCAAGACCAACTACTCTGGTTGGTTCAACATGGCCACCGTCCAGGGCTTCCCCATCGCTCTCTGGAACCCGATCACCCAGAGGGGCGCTCCGATCTCCTACGGTGC
>NZ_JAYUPA010000132.1:0-2235 GCF_043760365.1 Armatimonas sp. | reverse complement strand
TTCGTCACCGACACCGAGCGCATGGAAGGCATCTTCGAGAACGCGTTTATTCTCTTCTATGAGAAGAAAGTCATCTCGGCTGCCGATTTGGTGCCTATTCTTGAGCAAGTGATGCAGACCCGCCGCCCGCTGCTCATCATCGCCGAAGACCTCGATGGCGATGCGCTGGCAACCATGGTGGTCAACAAGATTCGTGGCATCCTGAATGTCGCCGCCGTGAAGGCTCCCGGTTTCGGGGACCGTCGCAAGGCCATGATGGAGGATCTCGCGATCCTCACCGGTGGTAAGTTCATCACCGAGGATCTGGGCATCAAGCTGGAGAGCGCAACGCTCGACATGCTGGGTCAGGCCAAGAAAGTGGTCATCACCAAGGACAACACCACGATTGTCGAAGGCAGTGGCGACTCCGATGCGGTCAAGGGCCGTATCAACCAGATCCGCAAGCAGATCGAGAACACCGACTCCAGCTACGACAAAGAGAAGCTCCAGGAGCGTCTCGCAAAGCTGGCCGGTGGGGTAGCTGTTATCCAGGTGGGCGCCTCGACCGAGACCGAGCTCAAAGAGAAGAAGCACCGCTACGAGGACGCTCTCTCCGCCACCCGCGCTGCGGTGGAAGAGGGTATCGTCGCCGGGGGTGGTGTCGCCTTCATCAATATCCTCTCCGACCTCGACAATGTCGCGGTGGACGATAAAGATGAGCAGGTCGGTGTGGACATTGTCCGCAAGGCCCTGGAGTCTCCTCTGCGTACCATCGCGGCCAACGCCGGGCTGGAAGGCTCCGTGGTGGTCAATAAGGTCAAGGGTCTTGCCAAGGGCCATGGCTTCAACGCCCTGACCGAGGAGTACGGCGACATGATCGGCTTTGGTGTGATTGATCCCGTGAAGGTCAGCCGCTACGCCCTGGCCAATGCGGCATCCATCGCCAGCATGATCCTCACCACCGAGTCGCTCGTGGCGGAGAAGCCCGAGCCTGCACCTGCAGGCGGCGGCGATCACCACCACGATCACTAGGGAAGCCCCCTAGCCCCCGTCCAACGGGGGAACCGATAGGAAACGCCCCGTGTCCAAGCCAATGGACACGGGGCGTTTTATGTTTTAGCCGAGCGGGTTAGTGGTGTGCGTGGTGGGCACCGCGCGAGGCGGCGAGCTTTTCGGTGTCTCGGCGGCGCTGGCGCATGGTCTGGATCGGGCGCTGGTCTGCACAGATAGTCTGGACGCGGTAGCCTGCGCCCTCTAAGGCTTTCACGACCTGCGGGACATACTCAAACTCCAGCAGATCCGCCCAGCGCTCGTCGGAGGTTCCGTCACCGGAGCCCTCGCACGTATCGAAGCCGATGATGCGCTTGACGGCGGGATAGACAAAGACCTTGGGGCCGTAGGTGACGCACCACTCCACAACCACACGGTTCATCCCGACGGGTGCGGGGAGCGATTTCCACTCCCGCATCCGCCAGAGGGTCTTCTCGGAATCAAAGACCGGCTTGTTTGACAGTGCCTTATGCATTATAGGAGCAGCTCCAAGGGATTTTCGATGGCCTTCTTCAGCGCCCCAAGAAAGCCTGCCGCATCGGCTCCGTCTACCACGCGGTGGTCTGCGGAGAGCGTGACTTTCATGCGCTTGCGCGGCACGACTTGCCCGTTCACCACGGCGGCGACCGTGCGGGTAGACGAAACGGCTAGGATCGCGCCCTCGCCTGGATTCACAATCGCGGCGAAGTTCTCGACCTCAGCGACCGCTCCCAGATTCGAGATCGTGAAGGTTCCGCCCGTGTAGTCGGCGGGCTGGAGCTTTCCGGCGCGCGCCTTCTCGATCAGCGGCTTACTCGCTGCCGCAATCTGGCGCAGGCTCAGGCTCTGGACATTGCGCACCACCGGGACAATCAGGCCATCGTCGAGGGCGACTCCGAAGCCGATATGATGGTTCTTGCTCACCAGACGCTTGTTGTCGTCGAACTTGGAGTTCACGTTGGGTGCGGTGCGCATCGCCACCGAGACAGCCTTGAGCAGGCAGTCGTTGACGGAGACTTTGACCGCGCCGCCGGTTGCGTTCACTTGCTCGCGCAGGGAGAGCAACGCCTCCATGTCCGCCTCAATCGTGACATAGAAGTGCGGGATCTGCTGCTTGCTCTCGGTGAGCCGCCGCGCGATGGTCTTGCGCATCCCGTTGTAGGGCTGCACCTCCACCTCGTCAGCGATCTTGCCCCCTTCGCTTGCCGGAGGGGGTTGGGGGGAGGC
>NZ_JAYUPA010000131.1:0-2244 GCF_043760365.1 Armatimonas sp. | reverse complement strand
TGGTATCCAGGAAGCTCTTGCCCGTCAGCTCCTCCAGCTCCCGGACGGCATTTGCCACGCCGACGGTCACATCATCAAAGGGCGCTTCGACGGTCGTGGGGGCTTCGCCACGTGCCACAAGCCGGTAGATGCCATCGGGTTGACGCTCGATTAAAATTGCCTTGGTGGTGGTCGAGCCACAGTCCGTGGCGACGATACTTTGCACTATTGCCATGATGCAACATTATACGCGATGGAGTGCGATTTTCGTGACTTCTCACTCCATCACGCGGCGAATTGCCTGGGCAACCTGCGTGGCGCTTGGAAGCGCGGCGTATTCGAGGAGCGGATTGAAGCCGATGTAGGTGTCCTGTCGGGCGACGAGCTGCGGCGCGGAGTAGAGTAGCTGGAAGCGCTCGGGGTGCGCCGTGATCTCCGTGATAATCGCCTGCCCAATTCCCGTCGTGCGGGCATCTTCGTGCACGACAACAAGCCGCCCGGTGTGCTCCAGCGACTCCACAATGGTCGCAATATCCAGCGGCGCAATCGAGCGCAAGTCAATCAGCTCGACCGAGACTCCGTCGAGTTCGGTCTGTGCAATGGCTTCCTCGGCCACCTCGATGCAGTTGCCAAAGGTCACGAGAGTCACATCACGGCCCGTCTTGCGGACAACGGCTTTGCCCAAGGGGATGGGTCGAGCCTCGGTGGGCAAGAGAGCGCGCTTACGGAAGATATGCTTGGGAAGCAAAAAAAGGGTCGGGTCGTTGCCATGGATCGCGCTCCAGAGCAGCCCCGCGGCGTCTTCGGGGGTGCTAGGAATGACGATATTCAGGCCGTGGATATGCGCCCAGATCCCCTCGTTGCTCTCCGAGTGCCAGATGCTCCCACCGGGCAAGTAGGCACCGTAGGGCGAGAGAATCACCATCGGGCAGGACCAGTCTGAGCACGTCCGCCAGCGCAAGTTCGCCACATTGGTGAGAAGCTGGTTGAAGGCGGGTGGCAAAAAATCCGTAAACTGAATCTCAAACAGCGGCTTGTAGCCCGTGGCCGCCAGCCCCACGGCGGCTCCGAGAATGGTTGCCTCCGCCAGCGGTGCATTAAACACCTGGTCGGGAAACGCGAGAGTCAGCCCCTTGGTCAGCCCAAAAACACCGCCCTTGGGGTCTTCGATATCCTCGCCAAAGAGAATCACTTTCTCATTCTGCGCCAGTGCGTGCTTTAATGTCTCGTTCACGACAGCCACCATGGTGGTGGGCTCGCTAGAGCTTAGCGGCGAGGCGACGGAGGCACTCGGTGGGCCAAAGAGGTGGGTCATCGGGTCAGACTCGGGGTCGGGCTCAAGCTCCGCGGCGCGGTAGGCCGCATCTACTTCCTGCACAATTTCTGCTTGTTCCGTAGCCCACTGCGCCTCCGTGAGTGTGCCTTCCGCGATGAGCTTCTGGGCAAGCAGAGCCAGCGGGTCGCGCCCCGCATCCATCGCCAGATCGTCGGCATCTCGATACAGCCGCTGGTCATCGCTGCTAGTATGGGAGCAGAGCCGATCCAGCTCACACCAGAGTACGGTCGGCCCCTCGCCCGCCCGCGCCTTCGCCACGCAGTCTCGAAACGCCTTGAGTAGCACAAACGGGTCGCGCGCATCCACCCGCACCAGAGCTTTCTCGCCCAGCGCCCCGATTCGAAAGGGAAAGAACTTATCCGTGGGCGTGCTGATCCCATAGCGGTTGTCCTCGATGATGAAGATCACGGGCAGGCTCTCTTGCAGCGCAAACGCGATTGCCTCGTAGAACTCCCCCTGCCGAGTGGCGGCATCGCCGACCATCGCAACCGCGACCTGATCCGTGCCCGCGAGCTTGAAGCCCCAGGCCGCGCCCGCCGCAGGCAGGCACTGCGCCGCCGTGGGCGTGGCGACGGAGAAGATATTGCGCTTGCGGTCCGAGTAGTGCCCGGGCATCTGCCGCCCCCCGCTACTGCTACCTGCCTTGGCCAGATAGGCGCTCGCCAGCTCTTTCGTACTCACTCCCCGCGCCAGCACAACGGCACGATCGCGGTAGTAGGGAAAGAGATAGTCCTCAGGTCGCAGCGCCCAAGCCAGCGCCGCCAAGGTCTCGTGCCCCGTCCCCGAGACTTGAAACCAGCCCTTGCCTTGCCTGAGAAGAATCCCCTCGCGGCGATCTCCTTCGCGGGAGAGAAACATCAAGCGCAGCAGTGCGCGCGGGTCGAGGTCGGTTGTCGAAAGGTCCAAAAGGTCGTTGTCCATTGTCTATA
>NZ_JAYUPA010000130.1:0-6268 GCF_043760365.1 Armatimonas sp. | reverse complement strand
GACGAACTAGAGAGCGCGAATGCCGCACTGGGCCTCACCGAGCAGCTTCCGGGCGTGATCGGCCCCGCGCTCGCGGGCGTCGCCATCGCCGCCTGGGGGGCAACACAGACCCTACTTCTGGATGCGATTAGCTTTCTCGCCCTGATCGGAGCCATCGCCACGATGCCTAATATTGCGCGTGAAGCTCCTCAAGAAGATGCCCCTAAAACCTGGACAATTCTGCGCCGCTACCCGATGGCGGCGCTCGTGACGATTCTGAGTTTTGTCTTCTTCTTTGCCTACGGTCCCACGGAAGCCGCCTTGCCGATGTTCGTGAAAGAGCACCTGCACTCAGATGCCGCCGGAATGGGAATGCTCTGGTCGGCGGTGGGAATTGGGGCGACCCTCGGAAGCCTGGGCATTAGCTGGCTCGCGCGTTTCCCCGCGGGTCGCACGATGGCGGGAATCGCGCTGCTCTGAGGACTCTGTCAGGTTGGCATGGCGCTTGCCCCCTCACTTCACTACGCCATTTTCGCGTTCTTCATCGGGGGAATTTTCTGGGGGCCGTATCTGGCCATTGAGACAAGCTTCTTACAGCGCACGGTGGATAAAAGCGAGCACGGGACATTTTTCGGAGTGCACACCGCCCTGCTCGCTCCCTCTATGCCGCTCGGAGCCGCGCTGGGCGGAGCGCTCCTGCTGCGCATCTCCCCCCAACAAGTGCTCCTCAGCGTCGCTCTGGCTTGCCTGCTCGGAGGGATTGTTGCGCTCTGCATTCCCGGCCTGCGGCAGCGAGAAGTGCGCTAGGCCCCCTCGATCCGTGCTACCAACCCGCCCACAGCCGAGAACCCGGTGCCGCCAAAGGCCCAGAGAACACTCGGGAGCTTCTCATCGGGGATCAACCGGAAAAAGCCCATCCCTCCGACCAGACGATTAAGGTTCTCTCCTCGCACCAGCGGCTCCCAGCGCCCACTCGGCTCCCAGCGCCAGAGCCCATCCGAGGCGGCGATAAAGAGTGCACTCCCGGCGGGGCGGATATCGTAAAAACTGCGCACACCGTCAGGTTGCGCAAGCGGCGTGGTGCTGAGCGTCCCGTTGCTCCAGCGGTAAAGTGCTCCCGTGCTACCAGAGTTCACCGCCACCAGCGCCTGCTGCGGCTGACCAGGCACGCCCACGACGGCCATACAGGTCAGGCTATTCTCCGCTGCCTCGGGCGGGATTGGCAGCGGCACGGAGATAAAACGCTGTGTCTGAGGCTCAAAGTAGGCGAGCTGTTTTCCCAGAAACCAGCACAGCCCAGCACCTGAGCGCGGCGACATAGTGCCAAAGGCTCCCAAAGCCTCCAGGCTCTCCCGCCCAAAGAGGCGCGCCTTTCCGCTCCCGCGATCTAGCCACGCCAGCGCGGCATCGCTCTGCCCCCAGACGGCGTCCTCGGTCACGAGCGTACACATCATGGGCGTGTTCTGCTCTGTGGCTTCCTGTGTCTGCTCCTGCCAGAGCCCCCGCTCGGGATCGAAGCGCCAGAGCCCCTCAAACGTGCCAAGCCACCAGTTCCCTTCGGCATCGGACGTGCAGGCCACAGGCAGAGACAAAAAACGGGCATCCACCTGAAAGCCTTTCTGCGCCGTCTCGGGCTTGCTCCAGGTCTTTGCCGCCCGGTCGTAGCGCCATGTCCCGTCCGTGCGCACCACCCAGAGAGCGCTCCGAGTCGCCGCCACCACGATGCTGGCGGATCGTGTCTGCCCCTCTTTTACTTTCGGTAGCGCGATGTTTTCCCAGAGGTGGTTCTGCGGATCGTAGCCCAGCAGGCTGCTCGTGCAAGCCCAGCCGATACCATCGGGCGATGTCACGACCCCAAAACCAAAGGGAGAGAAGCCAAAAGCAAAACCCAAGTTCGACGAATCAAAGGCTTCGGACTCACTCCAGGCGCTTTTCTGAGGGTTCCAGACCACCAGATACTGTTTCCCGTTCCCGTCTGGCAGTCTCGCCTCAAACCACAGGACATCGGCTCCCGCTCCCAGGTAGTTTGGAGTCGGGTGGTTGGGCGGAAACTCCAGGCCCACGCGCTCCCACTCACCTCGTGGCCTGCCGTCCGCGCCCACGGCCAGAAACCAGAGAGTATTCTCGCTGCCTCGCCTCCAGAGTCCCTTGCTCGTCCCCCCCAGCGCCAGCGCACTGCGCGTATCCACCGCGACTTCCGTGTCAATCAGAGCCTGCTGTTTCTCGTCCCAGTGCCACAGGGTCTGCGACTGCCCCCCGGAGCGCCCCACTACAAAGCACGTTTTCGCGGGTCCTGCGACAGCGCCTTCCGTACTGGCAAAACGCAAGGGATCGTCCTTTGTGTCTAGGGCAACAATCCCCTCTTTGCTCACGCGCAGGAGCCGAGCTGCGCTTGCCGGCATCACCAGAGTGGTCTCGCCGCCCAAGAGCTTGCGAATCCGAATCCGATGCCGCGCCCCGGCCATGCTCACGGGGAAGTGCTGGGCACTAGGGGCGTCCACCCGGTTCAGCGGCGGCGGTACCGATATCACCCCGTTAGGCGTTGCAAAATTTTGTGCAGGCGGCAGGTCGCTGCGCAGTACCGAGACAAAGCCCCCACGCTCCGCCAGCCAGACCGTGCCTGGATCTTTCACGTCGCGCAGTTCTCTTCGGCTCGGCTGCACACTGGGTTGAAGAAGTTCCAGGGGAATTTCCGCACTATGTTCGGGCTGCTGCCAGCGCCAGAACCGCTGCCGTAGCCACAGAGATTGGTCAGTACCCATTCCCATCATGTTTCCCATCATGCGGCCCCCTCGCATGTCGGGCTGGTTGCTACGGAGCCGACAGACCAGCGCTGCCGCAACAGGATCCGGGAGAGTTTTCTCATCGGCGAGTGTGGGAGGCGGCCTCATCATGCCGAGACTACCCACAGGGGCGTCGTTCCAAACGACTTTCTCCCACTGCGTCGCCCCCAAGGCCAGGCGATGAACATCCGGCCCGAGGGGAGCCATGGGATTAAATCCGCTATTTTCTGGAGACGGCCCCAAGTACCAGAGGGTGCCCTCGCGGGTTGCCACCAGCGAAGACGCCAGCACTTGATAGGGCTGCGAGGCATTGGGGAAGCTAGGAAGGGAGCCGCGCTTGCCCGTCTTTAGCTCCAGCGTCTCCAGCAAGGCAGTGTCGCTCCGGTTGCGCTCGCGGGTCGCCACGGCCACGACTCCGGGGGTGAGCACGGTGCCACCCGAGACGCTCCGGGCCGGGAGCCAGCGTCGCCACTGAGGCTCTAGTTGGTCGGTGCGCAAGGGTGCTCCCAGGAGCCCGATCTGCGTCCCCAGCCAGAGTGTCTCTCCTTGGATCGTGGCGAAGCGGGTTTCCAGCTCGGGATGATCGAACTGCACCGCCAGATCCCACTTTCCTAGCGCGAGCTTTCGCGTCTTGCGATCAAAGACAATAAATGGGGGCGCTCCCTCTTTGCGGCTATCGTTGAACCAGGGCACGAACGCTACCAGAGTCGGCCCCAGAACCAGGAAGTCCTCACCAGTCCAGGTGGATGAGAAGGAGCTGTAGACAGCCTTGTGTGGTGGAAGCGGAAAGCTCTCAAATCGATCTTTTTTGGCATCGTAGCAGCAGAGGAGCCTTCCCCGCTCCTGTGTTTCTATCACCGCAAAGGCGGCTTTATCATCGGCGACAAGCTGCTGGAGCACACCTACCGGAACCCCATCGCTGCTGGTGTAGACCCGCACCAAGTTACGCTTGCGATCCACTCTCTTGATGTCGCTCATCGCGCCTACCCACTCGATCCCTTCGGCAAAAGCGACTGCATGGACTTCATCCGCAGTAGGCGAGTAGAGCTTTAGCCCTGGGCGATCCTCAATGAGACTATAGCTCTGGTTTGCCATGCGCTGGGTTAGGGGCGAGCCGGGACGCCAGGGCTTCTCAAGTGGCTTCCTTGGCGTGTAGACTTTCGGACTTGCCGTCCGCGTTTTTTGTGTCTGGGCATCTGCCTTACTGCCAAAACCAAAAGATAATAAAGTTCCCGCGGTTAGCGCCAAAAATGTTCTACGTTGCATCTCTACTCCCTGCCTTCACTGCGTTTCCTAGAGTATAATACTCTCTATGAAAGAGAAACTCTATGAGGCGACGCCGCTCACTCAGGGAGACTTTACCCCAGGGATTGAAGGCCCCGCTTGCGACCGTGAGGGCAATATCTACTGCGTGAGCTTTCGAGATAAACGGGGGATTGCACGCGTCACCCCCGACGGCAAAGCGGAGCTATTTTTAACTCTGCCCGAGAAGAGTGCGGGCAATGGGATTCGTTTCAATAAAGTGGGCGAGATGTTTATCGCCGATTACACGGATCATAATATCTTGCGCGTGGACATGGCAACGCGCTCAATTACTGTCTTTGCACACAATGACACAATGAACCAGCCCAATGATATTGCGATTACGGCCAGTGGCATACTCTATGCCAGCGATCCGCACTGGGGCAATAGCACCGGCCAGCTCTGGCGTATCACCAAAGAGGGCAAGACAATCCTTGAGGCCAGCGCAATGGGCACGACCAATGGGATCGAAGTGAGCCCCGATGGCAAGACGCTTTATGTGAACGAGAGTGTCCAGCGCACGATCTGGGCCTTTGAGATCGCTGCCGATGGTGCGCTGAAGAACAAGCGCCTCTTCAAGAAGTTCGATGACTACGGCTTCGATGGGATGCGCTGCGACATAGACGGCAACCTCTACGCCACCCGTCACGGAAAAGGCACCGTCGTGAAGCTCTCCCCGCGTGCCGAAGTGCTCCAGGAAATCAATGTGCTCGGCGAGCATCCCACCAATATCTGCTTTGGTGGCAAAGACGGACGGACGGCTTATGTCACCGAAGCCAAAGCCATGCGCCTGGTGCAGTTTCGCATAGATCGCCCCGGCCTAGAGTGGCAGCGCTGGAGGCGCTAGACCTAGCAAGGAAACAAGGGGCAGGTAGCGAACTCAAGCCACTGCGAAAATGCCACCTTCGCGCTCGCTGGGGCTGCGAAATGCGAGGATGATTTGCTTGGGAGAGATACCTGCCTCCATAAGGTCCGTCGCGATGCCGTCACTTGTGCCATCATGCTGTATCCAAATCTTTTCGCCCTTGACATCTAAGTGAAGAAAAACACCATGTACTCGCCGATTGCCTATCCAGCCGTGTTGGAGTAGCTCATAGTGCCCTTTTTCATCATCGAAAATCGCCTCAATCTCCATATTAGGCTGAATTCCAAAAAATTCAACATACTCAGAAAGAATTTGCTTGATGATTTCTTTTACAGAATCCACTGCTTGATCTCCTCTTGAGCTTCACCTCGGGAGTCCTGAAAAACACGATAAAATGCCTCCTCAGGCATCGCAAGAAAAAGAGTACGCCCCGGATATTGCTCCTCAAGAAGAAACTCGTAAAAGAGATACTGTCCCAGTGCCTTCTCCCACTCATTCATGTCAGAGGGTATTCCGCGCCTATATCTACGTAGAGATTAGTCCCACCGTACTCCAGCATCAGGGGGTCATGTGTAATGATCCACCCTTCTTTTTCGAGTGCGTGTCGAACCGTCTGATGTGCTTTATCCCGTCGTGGCATGACGGGATATTTTACCATCCCCACTCCCAGCGAGTTTGCTTAGTTGAGCTCGTGACGATCTGTTTGCATCTGTACCTGGCTTGTGTGGCGCACTTCGATACCACAGGCGCGCAGTAGCCGCCCGACATAGCTCTCGTGGTAGCGGACTCCGTAGGCACGCTCAATCACGTCCGCAACCCGACGGTAAGTCCAGACATCGTCGCTGTAGCCCCAGGAACAGGCACCCCGTGACAGCAGAAGCGAGAGCTCCTGGCGCTGAATGACTGTCAGATGTGAGGGAGCCCCTGTGGGCTTTCGCCGACGTAGAACCTCCACGGCGCTCTCATCGGGGGCTTCGCGGATACGTTTCACCCACTGGCTCACCGCGCCACAGGTGACACCAAGCGCTTCGGCGATATGCTTCTGCTTCCAGCCTTGCCGGTAGAGCTCCAGGGCACGAAGCCGCCGCCCTTCCCGCCAGTCCGATGCCGAGTCCGAAATTTTCCTTGCCAAGCTCCCAGACGAGACCATACCACCAACTTTTGTCAATCCACTTGTTGTAATCATGCCGCTCTCTCTTTAACTTCTCTTGTTGAAGTAGTGCTTGCACAGAACACCTGTCGGAGAGCATCCCACGACCCCAGCTCGTCTCGTGCTCCCTCTAAATAATGAATGTTATACAGGGCACTCAAGGCCCCCAAACCCACACGCTGCGCCGCC
>NZ_JAYUPA010000129.1:0-2247 GCF_043760365.1 Armatimonas sp. | reverse complement strand
TTTTCCTAGATCTTACGGTATGGCGGTGGGAGACGTCCTCGATCACTTCGTTATAGATATGTTCCCGAACTTTATTTGAATAGCTATTCCGTTCTGGTATTCTCTCCCAATCAGGTGTTCCGAATTAAACTTACAATCTTATCCGATATTATGTCCCAAAAGCAGCCTCCAGATCATTTGTATGGACATGCCCACGAGAAGCTGGAGGTCACCCAGATTCCAGCTGGCATATCAAAATTATTGCGAGTTCGGCAGCTCCGTAAGGACTTTCCTGTTGGAACTGAGATCTCTTTTGTCGCACCATCTGAAAATGGACCGAGGGACGCCTGGCTTATCCTTGACTACTTCAAAGGCACCGATGGAGTTTACAAAGTCGTGCTCGCTAGTGCCCGTTCGAGGGCGAATTCTGTTCACGCATACGTCAGGAATACAGACGTTCTTGGCCTAAGTAGAGCGAGGATAGTGAGTATTTTTGATCCAGCAGACCGCGCAAGACTGATGGCGTATAAAGAAGCAAAGAATCAGATTGTCTCTGCGATGCATCTACTGCGGCAGGAGAGAAGGGATAGTCCAGCTGAACCGCAGATACCCTATTTGAAGGGTGCCGAAGGACTTCGAGGACGGCTCTTCCGCTCTCTCACTCCAAGTATCTCTCCTCTCATTCAGGCCGGGTGTTGTGAAATGGCAACCGTTAAGAAGTTGGTCGCTGATTTTTTCAGAGGAATAGAGATCAAGCTTGATGCCAACACGTCCGTTACAAAAACGGAGAGTAAACGTAATCGGCATACCAGGTTCCCCTCTGCGGCAACCCCTAACGGCTACATAGAGTTTGAGGATCCACTTCAGCCAGAATCGATAGAGGGTCCGGATGGTGAGCCGATTCAGTTAGTAAATAAGATTTATATTCAACGCGAGTTGTTCATGAGAGTAGCCGCGACCGATACTAAGCCAGTTGACCCGAGCGAGGTGAAGCGCTGGACGCTGAAGCATCTTAACCCTTACCCAATCAAGGTTCTCGCCAGGACCGAACTCGGCACAGGTATCAGCCAAGCATACCCTTTAGTCGATGTACTCTACGCCCTCCGCTATCATCCACTGCGTGAACACATCCTGCGGCTCAACGCTGATGGCTTTACGTATGTTACCTTCGGTGGAATGAAAATCGATGTGGCGACTGTAGAGATGATCGCAAAAGAAGGCTCTCCCGTATCTGCGAGAGCTGTACAGGCGATGCTGAAGAAGCTCGACCTAGAGCACCCAGTTGCAGTCCGGGTGTATTCCCACAACTCAAACATTCTACGTACTGTCTATCGAGCGAGCAGTCTTAAATCAATGCTCTCACTTTTCCTTCAAAGCGACGGTGTTGCAATTCCCATTTCGGGTTATCGGACCCCCATGCGACTCGCTACGACGGTGAGTGCATTGGCGCGCGCGGAGGGCGCGGAGAATTTATTTGCAATAGCCAATAAGCTTCATGTGAGAGGGATCTGGCCGGTCAATATCGCTCAGCTTGGCCTTGAGGTGGAGTCGTTAGATGCAGTGGGGCGACTCGGCCAAGGTTACACCGCTATGTTCCACCTTGTACGTGTTCCTGGTTTGGAGCAGTCGCGGATATTGATGACGAATCACAAAGGGTCTCTCTTGGTTTGCACAGGAAGCAGGATTATGGATTTGGAGCAGATCTACTGGAAGGACGAGGTAGTTTTTGTGCATGTAACCCCGCTAGAGAGAAAACCATGCTAGAGAGTCATGCTACATCTTCTCACCCTTTCCGTAGTAAGTCTTAACCTATCTTTAACTGAAAGATTTAGAAGCCCTATTTTCTGGTGCACACCAGCTTTTTTTGATTAATAAAATAAGATTCGTGATGATGTAAGGAAACTTTTTAGTGTTTTAAGCGATAGGGCGCGGGTCTTAAAAAGCTGGTGTGCACCAAAAAAAGGGAGAAGAGAGAAAGGAGCAGGTATTTAGTCTGTATGTTTTTATGAGGTAAAATTAAGCCATTAAATAGGGCTTGGATGGTGATAACTATCGATAATCTTATATTATCGATAGTTATGATACTGCTTAAAAGGTGCGCTTTAAACCTTTGACAAAAGAAATTCTTCAGCTTTTAAGCTCTTTCTGAGTCGCAATGAATATGCGATTGTTAGCGTATGATATGGGGATGGAGTCCCCCGACAACCGCCCAAGAAGCTGATGACTCCTACCGAACTAAAAGAGCATAACGCGGATTTTTTTTGATCT